>JAADEM010000165.1 GCA_013153405.1 Chlorobiota bacterium | reverse complement strand
ATTTCCGTCGGCAACACAATAACGAGGTTTTACCAAATCCGTTGATGTAACACCATTATATGATTGTTCAAAAGTCCCGGCATCTACCCAAAAAATCTGATCAACATTATTTCCCATAAAATACACCTCATCATTTACCTGATATGCATATTGCGGATTTGATGTCATAGCCACACCATTCACACTTTCGTAAAATTTATTTGAAACCGTATCCTTTTCATTGTCGAATACAGAAACACTTCCTTTATCTCCGCTATAACTTCCGTAATTAATAATGTAACTTGTTCCTTTTGCATCTGGTGTAACAGGATCATCATCCGTACACGACTGAAAATAAAAGGTAAAACCTAATGCAAGAAATAATAAAAATTTTGTCTTCATAACTAAAAAATTAAATTTATAATGGTTAATTAAAAAAATACGACACTCCTGCCCCTATATTACGCCTGGGCATGGCATAGTTCCACGATGCATAATAATTGACATTGAAAATATTATTGGCATATAACGCTGCCTTTAACTTATGCTTCTTATTAATTATAAATATGTTGTCAACAGATACATCAGTTAAAACATATCCGTCAAGAATATTATACGGTTCTTCGTTTGTATACTGCCACGACACTCCGTTTACATTAACATAAAAAGTCAGGGCCCTTAGTTTGTACCTGGAGTATAATGCTACCGTATGATACGGCACATACTCCAACTGGCGATCAATAGCTGCGGTTATATTTCTCGATTCTGTTCTTTCGGCACTGTTGAACGTATAGTTTAATCCAAATAAAATATCCGACCGGTTAAATTTTATTTTAACATTGGTTTGTAATTCAACACCCATACTCACTACATTCTGTACATTCTCGGCAGTCCAGTATGCACCAGAGTTTTTCCACAGTATCCAGTCCTCAACATCCATATAAAAAGTATTCAGTAAAACATTGACCCGGACTTTGTTTTTATATAACGAATATTTACCCCCAAGCTCGTAACTAATTCCATTTTCAGGATTCAGGTCAGGATTACCTCCCGGAACCCAGAATCTGTCGTTGAAAGTCGGCACTCTGTAACTTTTTGCCACATTTCCTTTCAATTCCATCCTCGAATCTTCCTTTATCATCACAGGATACGACAATCCCAGGGCGGGAGTAAAAGGGACTGTAAAGTCTGTCACAAAACCTTTACGCAGATTCAGACTTACCTTAAGCTTAGAAAAGAAAGTATGCAAATATGAAGTATACAAATCAGTCTGATACTGTAAAACATCATTTATTTCATACGCATACACATTGGGAGAAATAACTTCAGATTTAAAACCGGCTTTTAACATTCCGTTTTTATAAACCGCATATTCAATGTTACCTTCAGAAATAAAACGTTTTGTCTGAATCGGGTCATCTGAATTATTATAAATGCAATTATCGAACACGTACCCCGCACCAATATACTTTTTCAGTTTTTTACTGTTGTTTTTATAGTAACTCCATATGCGTATATGTTTATCCTCAAGCTCTTCCTTTTTCCATGGCTGATTTAAATTGGTAGCCATATTTTGCTGTATCTGGTGCCAGTCGTCCTCGAGCCAGATCATAAAACGCCAGTACTTTTGAGTGCCGAAGCGATATCCAAACTCCTGCATTACCCCTTTGTTATTAATTGCAGCATTATGTTGAGTATCTTTGACCCGTATGAATTCTCCTGTTTCAAAATTCTTAACCGGAGGATGGAGAAATGTAAAATTGTTTTTTTTATACAGATAGTAGAGTTTTGTAACCGATTCAAACTTACCATTACCGGCATACACTTTAGCTCCGTAAAACTGCTTACCAAAAGAACCAAACGACATTTTACCATTAACAGATACACCATCAACCCACTTCAGTTTACTACTCAGGTTCAGACTGCCCCCTATACTGCCTGAGCCATTAACAACACTGGCACTTCCGTACTGTATCATAAGCTCTTCAAAGAAATATGCCGGAATATTAGCAAGGTTAGAACTGCCCAGCGTCAGAGAGTTCAGATTTATTCCTCCCACATTCACCGATGTATGATTAGGCGATGTACCTCGTAAACGTATTGTACTTAAAGAACCTGCATTTGATTTTATTGGTATTGCTGTATACTGTTTTAATACGTTCTCCAGTGATTCGTCATTTACACTGGCAATATGCTCATTATTGAGGTATATAATTTTTGCTCCGGCCTGAAAACGTTTAGCCTCTCTGACTATTGTAACCTCTTCAAGGGCAACACTATCCTTAAATGCATATTCATCAGCCCTTACCAATGCAATACTGCACAGCAATACAGTTACCAGGAATAATAACTTTAGAAAAAACGAATATGAGACTATTATTTTCATAACACTGCCGGCCTTAACCCCGAGGCCATTTTAGTTTAACATATGCTTCGGCAGGTCTTCCGGCTCACCTCACTTTTTCAGGCCTTCCCATCCCGATATACATTTGGAACAGTGGCGAAGATTGAAAAAGCATCTTCCGTATCACAACGGAACAAGGCTTACGGCTGCGGGTACAGCTCCTGATTCTAACAGGATTCCCTTTTCATCCCGGCTGATTATTCTTCAACTCTCAGCGCAAGACACCAAAGCAATTGCAAATATACATTAAGATTTTGGAAAAGAAAAAGAGGCTGCCTGAAAATTTAAAGCAACCTCTTTATTATTAAACACACAAAGTTTTTGTGTTTATCTGCCGAAACACGGCTATGATAAAACACATCTCTCCAACAAGATAAAAACACAAATGCCTTTAATAAACCCAACGCATTTAAGACCACTGATTATCCTCAAATGCTAATTACAAAACTAAACCTAAACACGAATTTGTTATTGTAAAAATTGGACAACAACTTAAAGTCTTTTATCAACGAATGCTATTCTTTGGTAAAATGCAGTAAAAAACATTTTTAACATTTTTCCATTTTTTTTAATTTCGCCTCATGTTAATCAAACCAGACGACAGGCTATCAGACTATGTAAAAGGTTTCGGTATTTATACAACTAAGGCCTCCTCTGAAAATTATTACAGACCATTACCCATCGGATTGCCCGAACTTTTCTTTTTATATACCTTACCAACAAAAAATGTGATTACCGGAAAGATAAACAGGATTATACTTGCCTGGGATACTAAAATAATGAAAGTAAAACTTCAACCTGTTTCAAATGGGATTTCTGAATTCATATCAACATTTCTGTGTCCTGACACGGCTTTTGACATTTTTAATTTATCTGTATCTGAACTGAGCAATAATAACATCTCTCTGGAGCATATGTTCAATACGAATATTTTAATTTCGGAACTAAAAGAGACTACAGAACCACTTAAAAAAGTGAGTTTAATTGAAAAGGAACTTGATATTATAATAAATAAAAACAACCCAACAATAGACATGATTGTAAAGGAAGCTGTTAATGAAATTATTGAAAATAATACTTTTAATGTGACTGAACTGTCAGAGAGATTCAATTGTTCTGTAAAAACAATAAGGCGGCGTTTTATTCAGAAGTTAGGCATTACTCCAAAGGATTACATGCGAATTATCAGATTTAACAGAGCTTTCAGAATTTTAGACAAGAATCCTGATACTGATTGGTTCGACATTATTACAACATGCAATTATCATGATAAATCACACTTTGTAAAAGACTTCAAATATTTTACCAATAAAACACCAGAACAATTAATAACAAAAGAAAAAGACTATTTATTAATGGACAGAATATACCTGAGAATTAACTAAACTAAATTAAAAATAAAATTTAATGCAGAACAATTAAAAAAATCATACTTTAGCATAAATGCAATTAAATTAATGATGTGATTTTTTCAGAAAAC
>JAADEM010000031.1 GCA_013153405.1 Chlorobiota bacterium | reverse complement strand
ATCTCAAAACTCACAAGCTTTGAAAGTCAAGAGATTGCTTCGTCGTTCCTCCTCGCAATGACGTGGGTAATTTACTTTTTGGACATCCTCAGTACTTTACATCACAATAACTTTAGCAGTCATAATCTCTTTGCCTGCCGAAATCCTTATCAGATAAAGGCCTTTAGGTGTACCGCCGCGAATATCCCATCTTATCGTATGACCTCCTTTCAGTTGGTAATCAAACCTGACACTTTCAACTTTTTCGCCCTGCATACTGAATATATCCAACATCACCGGACCTGAATGTGATAACGAATACTGAATATTGGCATAACTTGTAGCAGGCACAGGAAACACGGAAATATTATCCGTAGCAGAATTGAATCCTGTAGTCACCTCCCGGATATCAGTAGAGATATATTCATCTAGATTCGGCTTGTCAAACTGTTTTGTTGTGTACATTTTATATTCTCCCGGCTGAAGATCAATACTCTGATCTGCCGTTGAAATATCAACTTCTGCACCTGTAAAGTAATCGTACCAGGTACCTGTTGAAGGGAATGTTACATTTACCGTTTGTGCTACAACATCAAAATTACCGATAATCACAACGTTCATATCGTCATGCCGAAGTATAATCGACTTCACGGCTCCGTTATCCACATCAAGCGTAAAATCAGTTGTAGAGAACGCCGGCTCTGTAGTTTTCATTTTGAACATGTAACGGTGGAGGTTGTACACCCGTTTCCGGTCAGCATCTTTGGTATATTCCCAGAGTATAGGTTTGTTACAAACCCGGCAAGGGTCATCAATGCTGATGTCATATCCCAGTTCATCGAACTGCCACATCATTTTCGGTCCCGGTATCGGGTAGAGGAACATCGCCTGGAGCTGCATTCTCTCCATTGCTGTGGCATGCTCTTTTATATTGTAATCGCCCGAAGAATTTCCCCACTGCGACATCTTATATGCAATTCTCTCTTCATCGTGGGAACTTGAGTACGACACAAGGTTTGGCTTATCCCATCCCCTGTTACGGTAACATGCCCATCCCAGGTCAGATTTATCTCCGTCGTTCCAGCCCATCGCAGCTTCGGAATAGTTGTTCACCATATTGCCCCACAACATCAAGCCGTACGATGCCAGTTCTTTCTCCTCACTGTTATCGGTCAGATGTTCTAATATCACGTAAGCCGTTGTATCAACTTCCATAATTCGGTTATACATTCTTTCCAGAATTGCAATTCTGGATGCATCATACGCCCAGCCGTCGCCCGGGGTATTGGTGAATCCTTTGGTAAAATCGAATCTGAAACCGTCGATTTTGTACTCTTCCATCCAGAAACGGTTTATGCTGTCGAGTAGTTGCTGAGTATAGACACTCTCGTGATTGAAATCGGCTCCCCATTTGTAATCCTGATTTGGTGACCTTTCATTAAACCAGGGAGTTTCTTCATCAAAAACGATCTCCCCGTCTTCATCATGATGATTGTATAACTGTACAAATGGTGACTGACCGAAGGCATGGTTCATCACAATGTCGATTATCACTGCAATGCCTCTGCTGTGGGCCTCATCAATAAATCGCTTTAAATTATCTTTTGTACCATAATATTTATCAGGTGCAAACATGAACGACGGATTGTATCCCCAACTCTCATTTCCCTCGAATTCGTTTATAGGCATCAGTTCAATGGCATTTACATTAAGACGATCAAGATAATTCAGCGTATCCAGAATAGACTGATAGTCGTGCATATGAACAAAATCACGAACCAACAATTCATATATCACAAGGTTCTCTTTCTTCGGTTTCTGATAGTCGGTGTACAGCCAGTTGTACTCCTGTTGTCCGGTTTGCAGAACACTTACAATACCATCGGTTTTTCCTTCAGGATAAGGTTTCAGGTTTGGATAGACATCAGCCGGAATGTACTTGTCATTCCAGGGATCGAGTATTTTCTCTGTGTATGGATCAGCGATCACCTTTTCACCATCTACAACATACTGAAAAGCATACTCCTCACCCGGTGTAAGCCCTGTGATTGTTATCCAATATTTTGTATCAGGATCTGTTTTATCGGCTTTTGTTACGTTCATAAGGTAGGTATCACTAAGCATCCAGTCGTTGAAATCACCTTTTACGTAAACATATGATTTATTGGGTGCATGAAGAACTAATGTAACTTTTGTATCATCATCCGCATAGTAGTTTATGCCGTCATGTATTCCTGCTGGCAGGTCGGCTACAACAGGTACAGGCGTAGCAATTACCGTGAAAGTTGTCGCTTTTACCTCAGAGCCATTATCGGCTGATACCGTGTAAGTATTTGTTGATGTTACTGTTTTACTAAAGTTTATCTCTTTAACAGCCGTTGCCGTTGCTATTTCTGTTGTTCCTTCTTTAATTGAAAAATCTGCAATTTCGGATGATGTAGCATTAATTGTAAGAGTATCACCAGGATTCATCTCAACAATACCACCGTCTGCAACCTCAGGGCTGACAAGAGTAAGCTGAAAAGCTCCTACGCCAACAAAATAATCGGCATCTGTACAGGTGTTGTCAATGGTATATTTATATTTTATGGATCCGTCGGCATTTCTGAATACCATACCCATTTTTTTCATGGCATCATCCTGATCATCAGGGATTGAATAATAAGTTTTCGGAGTAAGAGTAATTGAGTGAGTACCGTCGCCGTTATTGGTCATAAGTCCAACTCCGTCGTCCTGGCCCCAGTTTCCTACAACATATGTCCAGGGTTCAGTTTCAGTTCCAATACCTGAGTGTATATACATTTTTTCAGCACTCAGATCATTGCAGTCGTTATTCGACTTAATAGTAATGGTTATTTCATCGTTAATACTGAACGGATAGGGTGTAACGATAATGTCAGGAGAAGTCTGTGCGACAAGGGCATTAACCGATAAAAAAAGGGAGAGTAATAAGGATACTATATTTTTCATTGCGAAAAGTTTTAACAGCTCTGATATATTTTTTGGCCATACATAAATCCGCCCCCTTTAAAGCAGGATGACGAATTGTTTTCAGGCATTACATTACAATATTCAAAACGATTATATCATAATGTTTGTTCTGAATAAAACAACAGAACGACTGACTAAAAGCAGCCAGCCGTTCCGTCATCAAAAAGCATATTACTGCTTGTCTATACTATATGAATAGTTTCCTCCGTGTGCCAGAACAAGAACTATTTTATATGTTCCTGCTTCAGGAATCTGGATGTTTGCTCCGTCACGAATTGGCTCTCCTGATAAACCGTCACCACCATAATTTATTGACCAGTCAGGCGTTCCGCGGAATTTCATTTCACCCTGAGTCAGGTCTACCGTCATAGTATACGTATTGGTTTCAGGATCAAAATCGCTGAAGTCAATCTGAGAATCCCATCCGTTCGGTGTTGCCGAACCTATGATACCCCAAGTTGTTTTCACAGCTTCCCATTTCATGGCAGCAAGGTCAGCTTTGATGTACCACATTCCGCCTTCGGGAATCACAACATTTATTTCGTCTTCCTGGAGTATACTTCCGGGGTTATTCGGATCATCACCGTAATCTCCCTCCCATGATCCAAGCTGCGGCAGCCACTTGCACTCAAACGGATCGGCACTATACTGATATATTTCGTATGTACCGTTGAAGAAGTTTTTATTTTCTGTAGCTGCGCCGGGATCCCATCCTACATGTGATCCAACAAGATACAAGTTATTCGGGAATGATGATTTGGTCAGTTTGTAAGTTTTGTTTGTTACATCCAGTTCAATTGCATAAACCGCATTTTCAACTGCAATAGGTTCTCCGTTTTCAACAAGACCATTCTCCGTTCCGTCAGAACCAAGTACGGTTTGCTGTGAAGATTGATCTTTAAACAGGAAATCACCTTCATTCAAAAGAAGTGTTGCTTTCCAGATATCAGCACCTTCATCGTATATGAGAGAAACATACTCATCAGGAGCAACAGCACTTCCGGTAATACTCCAGGCTGGAATTTCATCATCATACATATATCTGGTTACGAAAAATGTTATAGGTACAGATGCCATCATCTGTCCGCCTCCTTCTGCTTTAACTCTGGCCTGCACCAATGTTTTAACTTCAGGACGAACTCCCAGTTCGCGAAGTTTAAGATTCATTTCTCCACTGCCAACTGACTGCCACAACTGTGTTGTACTCTCCTTTACATCAAGAGGGGTAGTAAAATCACCAGACGACAGATCAATTTGAATTGTATAGGTAGGTTCAACATCTTCGCCAAGGTAGGCCGCATCCCATATAAAAGTTTCAAATGTTCCATTGTCATTTTCCGGAATAAGCGTGTATTCAACAGGACCTGCCGGATTCGTAATAACCGGAGCCGTGAAGTCTTTAACAGGAGTCACTGTATCATCCTCACACGATGTTAATGCCAGAAATCCGGTTAAAACACTTAATATTATTGTTCTTATTTTCATCATCTTAAAGTTTTAGGTTTGCAGCATCTGCCTGAGCAGAGCTGCAAACATCAGTTTTTACTTTTAGTTCTTAATTAAGGTATACGTGTAAACAGCCTGACTCAAGTCAAGAATAATGGTATAATTTCCATCTTCATCGACAGGAATATTAGGACCACCTTCAGCCAGTTCACCCGGATTGTCACCCATACCATAATTCAAAGCCCAGTCGTCATTTGCACGGAATTTAATTTCTCCCGCAACAAGGTCCATTGTTAAAGTCAGATAAAGATTTTCGGTATCAAAAGTCATTTTTGTATCCGAATCCCAACCGGTAGGAGTAGCTGAGCCTATAACTCCCCAATCAGTTCTCATAATGGTATAAGTCTTCGGATCTGCTGTCATATCAGTGTTTATTCTGTAATAACCTGCTGTTGCTGTTTGAATGTTTGCTCCATTCTGATCCAAAGTACCATCAGCTCCATCGTCTCCCCAGTTAACTGACCAGTCAGGATTTTCACAGAGTTTCCACTCAGCATTATCGATACCAAAGTAAATGTATCCTTCAAATTTACCATTGTCATTAACAGACCAGATAACAGATTTATCGTTAGACGGATCCCAGTCTCCGGCACCATATCCGCTAGCCACCTGATAGTTACCCGGAACATACAATTTTGGATAAACTTTTGCGGCATCGTAGCTTACAACGCTCAATGTTATAGGGTCGGAATATAGAGTATCGATAGCACTGTTTTGATTGGCAGCCATAACCCTGACCTGAACAGTCTGAGTTTCTCCGGGAGTAAATCCCAGATCGAGCAAACGCTGATTAAACTCAGCCACAGTTGAATTCTGAAACAGTTGCGTTGTACTTTCCTTTAAAGCCAACGGATTTGAGAAATCGCCGTCACCCGCATCAAGCTGAACGGTGTAGTAAGTCACGATAGGAAGACCATAATCGGCAGCTTCCCATATGAAGGTCTCAAACGGACTTGCAGCGTTCTCTTTCGAGAGAACATACTCACGTGTACCGTCAGGATTTAACAGTTTTGGTGCTACAGCTTTTGTCAGCACCGGCTTCTCAATATCGCTTTCGCACGAAAAGAGAAGAACTGTCGCCAATATTGTGCTTAATATGATTGATATTTTTTTCATCTTCTTTAATGTTTGCCCTTCGGCCACCTCCGTTCAAAACGGAGGATTGAAGGGTGGTTATTATTTTGAATGCTGTTTCATTTTACCGTTAAAGATTAGTAACCCGGATTTTGTTCAAGATTAGGGTTAGCACCAAGGTCTTTTGCCGGTATAGGATACAACCTGTATTTGGCATTTACAGGAGAGCCGTTTTCTACTCCGCCTTTCCATTGCCATAAGTAATCAGAACTCACATACTTATTGAAACGAATAAGGTCTGTACGGCGCTGACATTCCCAGAAAAGTTCTCTTCCACGCTCGGCAAGTATAAAATCTTCAGTTAAAGCTCCTGCACCAATATTACCGCTATTGTCACCGTAGGCTCTTGTTCTTAACCTGTTTATCAGCTCAACAGCTGTTGTCTGATCACCAACTCCTCCTCTCACATATGCCTCGGCATACATAAGATATGATTCTGCAAGACGCATCATCGGGTAATCGGTAGAAACAAAGTCTTTTCTCAAATCAGGATTATCCGGATCAATATTCTTGAACTTCATAACACCATAACCTTCAACAAACTGTGAAGGATCGGAGATATCAAGGGTCCCACTGTTAAAAAACATTCCAACCTGGTTGTTTTTATCTCCTGTCAAACCTCTTTGATCGCCAAGTCCGAATTGTGAATAAGCCTCACGTATAACACGGTTACCTCCCCATCCTCCGTTAATACCAAGAAGTGCAGGATTCATATCACCGCCTGTTGCCGAATGAATAAGGAACTGTGTTCCTCCCCAGTTCTGCATATATGTACCATCGTAAGGTACGGTAAAGATGAAGTTCATCTGGTCATTATTTGCGAGGAACATATTCTCGAACGGACCGGCATAAAAGGTGTAAGCATTGTTTATTTTTTCAGTATATGTAATCACATCATTCCATCTTGCGGTACCTGTATAAACCTCAGCATTAAGGTAAAGACGGGCAAGAAGCATCCAAACAGCGCCTCTGTCAACTCGTCCGTAACCAGAAGTGCCGGCATCAAGCATCTGAGGTTCTATTTCTTTAAGCTCGGTTTCAAGCCATGCAAAAAGATCAGCTCTTTTTATCTGCTGCGGAAGCTCTTTACCCACATCGTCGCCTTCAAGTACAAATGGTACATTGCCGAAAAGATCGAGAGCATGTGCATAAGAGAATGCCCTGATGAAACGTGCTTCAGCTCTTAAAATTGCAATTTTATCTTTCAGGTCGCTTTGTCCGCGCTCTGCAAGTTTATCGTCAGTACTCTGACGCAGGAACTCATTCGACATTGCAATCTGACTGTACAAACGATAGTAAAGTCCCTCAACAAACGGGTTTTGAGCTGAATATGTCATTGTATTCAAGGGTGTAATACCAAAGTCACCCCAGGCACAGATAGCCTCATCGGTAGGCAGTTCCTGAAGATTCCAGAGCATACGAACATATCCTGAAAAGCCTTCATCAACACCGCCAACATCACCGTTTCCGGCAGGTCCCTGCTGGCCGGTAAGAGCAAATCCGGCATAAAGTTTTGCCACCACACTCTCGTAACCTTCATAATCTTTATAAACAGCCTCAGGAGTGAGTAAGTTATCGTCCAAAGGAGTTACATCAAGGTCATTAACACATGAGGTAACGCCAAACATTGCTATAATAGCAAGTGTAATAATATATTTCATTTTGATTTTCATTTTTCTCACGTTTTTATGTTAAAATCCAAGATTAACTCCAAAAACAAAAGTTCTTGGCCGTGGATAGAAATTATTGTCTATACCACCGGCAACTTCAGGATCAAGTCCGGTGTAGTCCGTAATCACAAACAGGTTTTGTCCGGTCAGGCTAACTCTCAGATTAACTTTTCCATCATATAGATCTTTAAAGTTATATCCAACCGACATATTGTCCATTCGGAAGAATGATGCATCCTGAACGTACATATCCGACCAGTACTGATAATCGTTGAAGCCTGTCGGTCCTGCTGCGCTTACAAGGCGGTTCGAGAGGAATCCTGTACTGTTGTATGTATTCTGTCTGATTCCTTTATCCGACATATTATTATTGTAAACATAGTTTCCGAGCTGAATACGGCCCGAAGCACTGAAATCTAAGTTCTTGTACTCGAAATGTGTATTAAGACCAATCATATGTTTAGGTGCAGCCTGCTTGTAATGATACTTATCGAAATTATTGATAACACCGTCCTGGTTTCTATCAACATAAACACCCTCTAACGGATTGCCGTTTTCGTCGTATACCTGCTCATACACAAAAAATGAGTATGTAGGATACCCTACCGAGTGTATCTGTATCATAGAGCCAACACCTCCGGATATTCCACCTGTTTCGACTCCAAGGTACTCAGGGTCATCAACATTGGTAAGTTTTGTTATCTCATTTTCGTTGTAAGTATAGTTTCCTCCTATACTCCACATCATATCATGATTGGATATAAGTTTGTAATCGATAGCGAATTCAATACCCTGATTTGTCAGGCTGCCTACGTTGGTAGTTCTGATATTTTTCAGTCCGCCGGCAGCAAGAGGTATAGTATTAATAAGGTTAGTAGTTTCACGGTAATACAAGTCGATACTACCTGTCAGTCGCTGACGCATGAAACCGAAATCAAGCCCTATGTTGTATGTTTCTGTCTCCTCCCATTTCAGGTTAGGATCATAATCTTCGGGGCGCATTGTGTAAATCCAGTTATTTGGAGATCCCCAAGGATACAAAGCATTTGTATTCTGCGACTGAGTGTAAAGGGCCAGAGCCGGATAATCACTTCCGGTTATATCCTGCTGTCCTGTAACTCCCCATCCGAGACGAAGCTTAAGGTCAGAAACAACTTCTGCATTTTCCATAAATGCTTCGTTATTAATACGCCACGCGAAAGCACCTGCCGGGAAGAAACCCCATTTGTTATCATCCACAAACCGGGACGAACCATCTTCTCTTGCCGTAAAGGTGAAAAGATATCTGTTGAGCAGATTATATTCCAGACGCCCCATAAACGAAACAAGATAATTCTCCGACTTGTAACTGCTTTCTGTTGTTCTGTCAGGATCGTTATTTACGTTAGAATTCTTACTCCATCCCTCACGATAGAAATGCTGCCAGGAGTAACCACCCATAACTTTCAGCGAGTGTTTTTCGCCCAGGTCCGGACTCCATGTCAGATAGAAATCAAGTAGTTTATTGGTTTTATCCTGTGTATACTGGTTATCGGCACCACCTACAAGCTGATCGCCTTCTTCCTGATATGTCCATGGTGCATTTACCGGCTCATATATACTTCCGTCGGAAGATGACCCGTCTACAGCCATGTTAAGAGTTGCGGTAACCGAAGGCATAAAGTGAAGTTTATAGTCAACTTTAGCACTTAAAATATACCTCCATACATCCGACTGGTCGTCGTGCATATCGAGCATTGCCACCGGATTGAACGGAGCAATTGGAATAGGAAGACCGTTTGCATCTGTCCATGTTGTGTAACCTCCGTAAGATCTGTCGCCGGGATAGCTCTCTGTGTAAACTGGCTGAGTAGGGTCAAACACAACAGCTGAACCTACAGCTCCACCATTGGCAAACGTGTTGTTTATCTGCATCAGTTTCACATTAGCAGCTATCTTCAAATAATCATCAAAAAATGAGGGATTAAGATTCAATGCACCCGTATAACGTTCAAGTTTTGATGTTTCAAGAATACCATTCTGATTTGAATATCCGATAGATGCCCTGAAAGGAAGTGCCTTTGCTATAGAACCCGAAGCACTGAAATTATGATCGGTAGAAACCGATGTTCTGAAAATCTCATCCTGCCAGTCGGTATTGGCATTTCCCAGAAGATTAACTGCAGGGCTTCCTTCTCCATACATATCGGTAACAAAAGAACGATACTGATCGGCATCCATAACATCCACTTCTCCGGCAGCCGACGAAACCGAAACATTACCTACGTAATTAAATTGCAGTTTTCCGGCTTTCCCTTTTTTAGTAGTGATGATAATAACTCCGTTTGATGCACGAGAACCGTAAATAGCTGTTGCCGATGCATCTTTAAGAATAGTAAAAGTCTCGATATCGTTAGGATTAATAGTATTGAGCGGATTACGCATACCTGCCACTCCATCGGTAGCCATAGGCACACCATCAATTATGATAAGCGGATCGTTGGAAGCTGACATTGATGAACCTCCACGGATACGTATCATTGCTCCTGACCCCGGTGCACCTCCCGAACTTGTTATCTGCACTCCGGAAGTCTTACCTACTAACAAATCCTGAGGAGAAGCAATGGCTCCAGGATTAAAGTCTTTAGACGAAATCGCTGTTACCGAGCCTGTTGCATCTTCTTTCTTTACAGTACCGTAACCTATTACCACAACATCCTTCAGCAACTCGATATCCGGCTCCAGTTGAACATTCCAGATATAATCCGAACCTTTTTGAAAGGTTTTCTCAACAATTTTGTACCCGATAAAATTGATACTTAAAGTGTACTGATCTCCGGATATCTCATCCTCATTTATCAAAAGATGGTAATTCCCATCAACATCAGTTGTAGTTCCATATGTTGTTCCTACAACAACTATTGCAGCGCCCGGCAGCGGACTGCCGTTTTCATCCGTCACCTTTCCCGACACCTTTTGTGCCATCAGGTTCACGAATGATACAAGGGCAAGTGCAAACACTAAAGCAATTGCTTTTTGATGAACTTTTCTCATTGTATTAGAATTAAATATTAAGTGATTTAAATTTTTAACCAACGGATGGTCATGTGTTACAGATAAAACACCCGACACTCCGTTAATGTTTTTTTCTCTCTGTTATAATTTTTTCAGTGACTTTGTGTCACTCTTGTCTTTTGCTTCAATGATACTTATAGCATAACCACCTCCGGGTGCACAGTACTGTGACAGTTTCGATTTATTTGTCACAACATACTTTTTAATCTCGTATGCCTGCGGATTAGTTTTGTAGTTAGCATCTTTTGTATCACTATATATTGTAGCAACATACTTTTTGCCCGGAGAAAGGAAATCAAATTTTATGTTTGATGTTCTGGCCTCCTCATCGTTTGTACGGCCAACAAACCAATCATTTCTTCCTTTAGCCTTACGTGCATAAGTGATGTAATCGCCGGGCTCAGCCTCAAGAACAAGAGATTTGTCCCAGTCAATTGCTACATCTTTTATAAACTGGAATGCATCAAGATGTTTTTTGTACGACTCGGGAAGGTCTGCTGCCATTTGTAACGGGCTGTACATTGTCACATACAAAGCCAACTGGCGAGCCAGAGTTGAACGCACCCACGAAGTGTTGTTTGGATTAATATTCTCAATTCTGGTTTCGAATATTCCAGGAGTATAATCCATAGGTCCTCCTATAAGACGTGTGAAAGGCAGAATAGTAGTATGATCAGGATTGTTTCCCCCGAATGATTCATATTCAGTTCCCCTTGCCGATTCATTACCAATAAGGTTAGGATAGGTCCTGCAAAGTCCTGTCGGACGAACAGCTTCATGAGCATTTACCATTATGTGATAATCTGCAGCTTTTTTTATAGCATACAAATAGTGATTTACCATCCATTGTCCGTAATGTGTTTCACCTCGAGGAATTATGTTCCCGACGTATCCGCTTTTTACCGAATGATAGTTATTTGCAACCATAAACTGATAAGCAGTGTCAATATGACGCTCGTAGTTTCTGACCGAAGCTGATGTTTCGTGATGCATCATAATCTCAACGCCCTTGCTTTTTGCATACTCCCTAAGTTCCACAACATCGAAGTCAGGATAAGGAGTAACAAAATCGAACACATAATCTTTCCAGTTTCCGAACCAGTCTTCCCATCCTATATTCCATCCTTCAACCAAAACAGCATCAAAACCGTTTTCTGCCGCAAAATCAATATACTCCTTTACATGAGCAGTATTTGCAGCATGCTTTCCGTTTGGTTTAAGTTTGGTATAATCAGTAACTCCTAACTGAACCGAATTAACCTCATCGGTATAAGCCCAGGTACTTTTTCCGGTTATCATTTCCCACCATACACCAATATATTTTATAGGTTTTATCCACGATGTATCTTCAATTTTGCAAGGCTCGTTAAGATTCAGAGTAATGCGCGACATCAGAATATCCGCTGCATTATCACTTGCAATAACAGTTCTCCACGGAGTATGCCTTGGAGCCTGCATATAACCTTTATTGCCTATAGCATCAGGTGTAAGATGCGACACAAATACCATATTTTTATCATCAAGTTCAAGATGCATACACGGATATTCGACCAAAGCAGCTTCATGCAGATTGATGTATATACCATCATCCGTTTTCATCATCAGCGCTGTCTGAACACCAGTATCCGAGAAACGACGTGATGAAACATTCGAGTTCGTTTCATTCTTCTGGATATCCCTTATTTCTGACAACTTAGAAGTGTAATAATTGTACTCCTGTGTGTCGTAATCACCGGGAATCCACCATACTTTATGGTCACCGGTCATTGCAAACTCTGTTCGCTCTTCTTTAATTATAAAATAGATAAGATTATCCTGTTCAGGAAATTCATACCTAAATCCCAGTCCGGTATTGAACAGGCGGAAACGAATAAGCATCTTCCTGTCAGTTGTGGTCTGGTTAAGTGTTACCAGCAACTCATTGTAATGATTTCGTATCTCACTCTCCTCTCCCCATACTGGTTTCCATGTTTCGTCAAACGAGGAGGTATCACTACCAATCAGCTCAAAGTCTGACAATAATGACTCTGTGTCTTTAAGTTCAAACCCGAGTTTACTCTTGTCTATAATTGTTTTGCCTTTATAAAACAACTGATAAACCGGAGTTCCGGATTCAACGGAAAATTCCAGAATGAAATTCCCGTCAGGCGATTGAATCTTTTCCGTCCCCTGTATCATTAACGATACCGAAAGCAGAAAAGCGATCAAAAATATCTTCGACCTCATAATGTTAAAAAATTTTTATTAATGATTATTTGTGTCAAAAATACGGCGACTTTCGGCTCAAATATTTTTAAGTAGTAAATTTGTAGGAAAATACAGCATCCTGAATCTCTAAAGTTCGCAATATTACTTAGATTCCAAAATATAACAGAAGTGTAATTTGTAAATCACAAAGTAGTAGAAAAAGGAGTAATTTTGACTATTTGCCCACCGTTGTCTTTTAAATATTCCGGATATTTTTTTGTGAAAACAGTTTAAAAAGGAATAAAACATCTCATCATTCAGTGACAACAGAAACAATGCTCCGCTCTTCTCTCAACATTACAAAAAGAGGATATCCAAAAAGCAAAACCTTAACGTAATATCCTCATTATGCCACAAATATTGGGGTGAAATCCCTGAATGACGGAATTGCTTAAAACATTGATTGTCAACAAGACTTATACGTCATTGAGAACCCCATTTTATGGGGTGAAACAATCTCAGAACGGTCGAGATCGCTTCTTAGCTCGCGCTCATCGCGATGACGCTGATATTCCATCATTTACTTCATTATGCCAAAAAAAATTGGGGTGAAATCCCGGAATGACGACTTTTTGAAACATACTCAGTAAAAATACACATTAAGATTTCTATTCTTCAGGAACCTTGACTATATATTTTTTTCCGGACGAATTTGTCAGATATGTTTCACGAAGCCACGGATTAAGATTTTTAAATCTTTTGTACGAAATGTTATGTTCTTTTGCAAAATCTGCAAAATCCTTAACCGGCCCCGTTATTTCCACATCAATAGTTTTATACGGCGGGTATTTATCTTCCTGTTTAACATGAAAACCGTATTTATCCGGATTGTTTAGTATCTCTTTTACTGCAAGTATACGATAAACATATCTTCCTGTCTCTTCTCCCAGCAATAAGTCATAATAGTTATCGGTTTTTTGTCGTGTGAGTTGTTTTGCAATTCCGGTTTTACCTGCATTATACGAAGCTGCAGCAAGAGTCCAGTTACCATAATGATCGTATGCTTTCTTAAAATACCTGCAAGCAGCGACTGTCGCTTTTTCCACATTGTATCTTTCATCAACTTCTTTATTTACCTCAAGACCATATTCTCGCGCAGTGGTTCTCATAAACTGCCAAAGTCCTGCAGCTCCTGCTGGAGATACAGCACGCGGCATTAACCCGCTTTCGATAAGAGCCAGAAACTTAAAGTCATCAGGCACACCATATTCTTTAAGAATTGGTTCTATCACCGGGAAATATCGGTTTGCCCGTTTTATAAAAAGAATTGTTTGTGACTGCCAGTAGGTATTCACCAAAAGCTCCCGGTCCAGGCTCTCTTTAACATCCTGCTGTTCTAGCGGAACTCTTTCTCCGGCAAACGATATTGAATCGGGAATATCAAGAGAATAGATTGCATATTCACCAATATTTTCACCCCGGTTAATAATCGCATCAGGGGTTGATGAAAACACAAACAATTTAATCACCAGAAATATAGCAATCACCAATGATGACAAAGACAATATTTTTGTATAAATGTTCGTTTTCGACATTTTATTTATTTCATTATAATATAAAATCAATATGGGTATAGTTGCTTAAGACAGTACGTAATATTATGAATATTGTTGTTAATAATTCCCCTTTTTTTCTAAAAAAAAGAGAATTAATGACATTAGTCAAAGATTCGGCACAATATACCAAACTTAACAAGTCAGACATACCTTTCATGTTTATTTTTTATTAATTTTATAATGCTTTCACAGAATATTACAAATGCCGTTACTTCAGGATTACTTTAATTTATACAATAATATCCTATTACCTGTTTATGTTTTTGATTTAGACAGTCAGAACTTATTATATAAAAACGATAATGCATCGGCATTTAGCGGCAATGAAAAATTTACCAATACATTAGATGACTTTATCAGGTTGTTTAAAGGAATATCATTATCCGAAACTCTGAATAATTTAAAAAACAACAATAATAAACTAAAGCTAACCACGCACCTAAATTCTGAAACATTTTCAACAGAAGACATTGTATATGAACTGAACCTGGCAGCCTCCTGTATTGACAAAAAGAATATTCTGACAATAACTTTAAATGAGGTAAAGGCAGATAAAAACGATACTGTAATACTGAAAGAAGTTCTTGAGTTCAGGAAACTTTTATATGAAATAGTTAAAAAAAATAACTCTATACCAACCAACGAAGTACCGTTGCTAATTAATGAAGCTTTAAATCTGGCCGGAACTTTTTTCAACGGCGACAGGGTATATGTTTGTACTGAGAACAAAGACAGAGAATCGTTTTCAAAACGGGCAGAATGGATAAACGAAGAGATAAAAAAATATGAACCCGGCCCGGCAATATTAAAAAAAGAGAAAGTAAAATGGGCTGTCGATAAAATATTCAGTGAAGGAGTTCTGCTTATTAACAGCATAAAAGATTTACCGGAAGAGGCAGAACGCGAAAGAAAACTTATGTTAACCTGGGGAGTAAAGTCCTATATCATATTACCTATATCTTTAAAAAACGGATATAAAGGGTATCTGGGAATGGAATTTGTGAAACACCCGAAAAAGTGGAAAGAACATGAAATTAGCAACCTGAAATTATTAACAAGAAATATCGCAAATCTGATTCTTCGCTACCACAATGAGCTATATCTGAAAGGAAAAGAGTTTTTATATCAATCTCTCTTCACCTCTACAAATGATTCGATTCTTATTTTTGAGAATAACATCTGTATCGATTACAGTGACAAGGCTCTGGAATTATTCCGTTGCAAAAAAGAGGATATTCTTGGTAAAAACGGAGAGGAGTTTTCGCCAATTGAGTCTGAACATTTATTAAAGGACTTGAAATACAGGTTTTTCAATAATAAAGAAGAGTCTATTTTTATTAAGGATTATTTGATTAAAAGACCTGACGGATCAAGATTTCAGGCCGAAATAAGCTTAAGCAGAAAACTGATTAATGACAATTATTACGTAGTTGTAATATACCGTGAGGTTAGCAAAATCAAAAAATCTTTACGTAAACTAAAGGCAAAAGAAGGATACTTGCAAAACAAACTTGAACAGTTACTTTCTCCGTCAAAAGATATAGAAAATTTCACACTTAAAGATATCTTTGAAGTTGAGCAACTTCAAAAACTTCAGAATGTGATTGTTGATGCCCTCGGAGTTTCTTCCTACTTTGCCGATGCCAACGGAAAACCGGTTACCACACCAACCGGAACAAATAATGTATGTGAACTCATACACAACAGTCCTGAAGCAAAGACCCTGTGTCATAAAACAGCAGTACATTTGCGTAATAAAGTCGGAAGAAGCCATAATCCTACATACATCAGATGTTTTACCTGCGGATTTATTGACGCATATGCTCCTATCATTATCGACGGAAAACAAGTAGGAAGCTGGATTATAGGACAGGTAATACCCGAGGACTATAATACATATGACTTAAAAAAACACCTTGAACCATTGGGTGTCGACTATTTAAAAGCAGAAACACTGCTAAAAAATGCACCTAAATTTGACAATGAAAAAATTAAAAAAATCCTTAATCTTTTGTCTGTTTTATCTAATGAACTTTCTGACTTAGGACATAATAACCTAAAGCTGGCCCATTCGATAAGGGAACATCTGGTTATGGAAAAGAAGCTGAGGGCAGCCAAGGAAAAAGCAGAAGAAAGTGACCGGCTTAAATCCGCTTTTCTTGCCAACCTTTCGCATGAAATACGCACTCCGATGAATGGTATTATCGGATTCTCAGACTTACTCGACATCGAAGGCCTTACTCAGGCAGAAAGACGCGAATATGTAAAGCTGATAAAACAAAGTTCCCGTCAGTTATTGAACATAATCAATGATATAATTGACATCTCAAAAATTGAAGCCGGACAAATTATTGTAAAGAAAAATACTTTTAACATAAATACCATTTTCGAAGATCTTTATCTGTTTTTCAAGAACCAGACAAAAAACAAAAACATACAACTCACAACCGATATTCCTGAAAAATCATTAAATATTACATCCGATGAAGTCAAGCTACGGCAGATTATGACTAACCTTTTGTCAAATGCCATAAAGTTCACCGATAAGGGCAGCGTAAAATTGGGTTATATCACCAAAGACGACTATGTAATATTTTATGTTGAAGATACCGGATGTGGAATAGATACCGATAATCTTGATAATGTATTCGACAGATTCTGGCAATCGAAACAAAACCAGCATACCAAAGGAGGAACAGGATTGGGACTTGCAATAACCAAAGCTTTTGTTGAAATGCTGGAAGGTAACATAACCGTAAATTCAGAACCCGGTAAAGGTTCCAGGTTCGAATTTACAATACCGATATAGCAAGAAAAAAGGCTGTCCGGAAAGAACAGCCTTTAAATTCTCTAACATTATTTTTCTTTATACCAGATTTGCAAACCCCATAAAAGCAAGAGCAAGCAATCCAGCCACAACCAATGCAATAGGTGTACCTTTCATTCCTTTAGGAACATCAGCAAGATCTAGTTGCTCTCTTATGCCGGCAAAAAGAACCAGTGCAAGTCCAAATCCAACAGCTGTTGCTGCAGCAAACACAACCGATTCTATAAGATTAAAATCTTTCTGAATAGTTAATATTGCAACACCAAGAATTGCACAGTTTGTTGTAATAAGAGGAAGAAATACTCCGAGTGCCTGATAAAGCGGCGGACTTACCTTCTTAAGAACTATCTCAACAAGCTGAACAAGAGCAGCTATTATAAGAATAAAACTGATAGTTTGCAGAAAGGTCACATTGAACGGCTCTAAAATAAGTTTCTGAACAAGCCATGTTACCAGCGTGGCAACTATCATTACAAATGTAACGGCTCCTGTCATACCAATACCTGTCGAAAGTTTTTTTGAAACCCCCAGGAAAGGACAAATTCCAAGGAACTGGCTCAGTACAACGTTGTTTACAAATATTGCGGATACTATAATAATTACATATTCCATAATTCAGACTTTTAAGCTTTTTTCATTTTATCGATTATAGCAATCATATAACCAAGGGCAATGAATGCTCCTGGAGCAAGAACAAATACCAACATTCCGTAATCTTCCGGATATATTGAAACGTTAAACAATTTTCCGCTTCCAAGCAATTCACGTACAGAACCAAGCATTGTAAGTGCCATTGCAAAACCTAGTCCCATTCCAAGACCATCGACAATGGATGCACCTACACTGTTTTTCGAAGCAAAAGCTTCTGCACGACCAAGAACGATACAGTTTACAACGATAAGAGGAATAAACAGTCCCAGAGACTCGTATAACGCAGGAGTATATGCCTGCATCAGCATCTCAACAATCGTAACAAATGTTGCGATAACAACAATAAAAGCAGGAATTCTCACCTTCTCTGGAATAAAATCCTTAATAAGAGAAATAACGAGGTTAGCCATTACAAGCACAAATGTGGTGGCAAGCCCCATTCCCAGACCGTTTATTGCCGATGATGTTACACCAAGCGTTGGACACATACCCAACAACAGGGTAAATACGGCGTTTTCCTTAAAAAACCCTTTCGAGAAATTTTTCCACTGATTCATTGGGCACCTCCTTCCTCAAGTTTGCTTTTATTTTCCATAAATGATTTATATCCTATTCTGACGGCGTCGAGAAATGCACGCGAACTAATGGTTGCCGCAGTTATTGCATCAACCTGACCACCGTCTTTTGTTACTGTAAGATTATAAGAACCCGGATTTTTTCCCAAGATACTCTGGTGCCCCTTGTCGGTTTTGAACCATTTATCCATTTTCGTACCGAGGCCTGGAGTTTCTTTATGCTCTAAAACCTGATAATTTATAATTGTACCATCGGGTTTAAACCCTACCATTATACTGACATTCCCTGCAAATCCTTTATTTGAAACAGTTTCCACAGCCACACCGACAAGTTTTCCGTCTTTCTTCGCAGGAAAAAGCTTAATAGGAAGCCCTTCGGGCGAAGTAACTACGATTGCCTCATCGGCAGGGTTATTTGTGAACTCAGGCACAACCTGTTTTATAGCTTCCTGTTGTTTTCTGGCTTTTGCTTCCGCAATGGGCTTTTCGGTAAGCTTATATACAAAACCCAAAGATGTTCCTGCTATTGCTGTAATTATTAACAGCGTCAGGAGCATGTTTTTGAGTGAAGATTCAATTGTTGCCATAATATCTATAGTGTTAAAATGTTAAAGTGTTCTGTGGTTTTGTCTTTGTTAACCATAGAGCCATTTAACCATAAAATTTATTTTACTTTTTCTCCGAAACGTTTTGGTTTAACATATCTGTCGATAAGCGGAACAAATGCATTCATTATCAAAATAGCAAATGACATACCTTCGGGATATGCTCCGAAGACTCTTATCAATACAGTAATAACACCAATACCAACACCAAAAATTATCTGTCCTTTTGGAGTCATAGGAGAAGTTACATAATCAGTTGCCATAAAGATTGCGCCAAGCATAGCACCTCCCGTAAGAAGATGAAATACCGGCCCTGCATATTCTTCAGGATTTGAAAGATTAAGCAAACCTGTAAATACTGCTATAGTTCCAAGCACTGCAAAAGGAATATGCCAAGTAATAATTTTACGAACAAGCATATAAACCAAACCTATAAGAAGGGCAATAGCAGCAACTTCACCGGCAGAACCGCCCATCTTTCCGAGAAACATATCTGCAAAAGAAGGTATCTCTTTCAGCAAATCAGTCAGTTTTTCACCGTTCTTCAGTCCCTCCTTTATTATACTCAACGGAGTGGCTCCTGTAGTTGCATCCAGATAAGTACCTACATTAGCCATTGGCTTTGGCCATGAGGTCATCTGTACTGGAAATGAGATAAGCAGGAATACACGCCCTACAAGTGCCGGGTTAAATGGGTTATTACCTAACCCGCCAAAAGACATTTTACCAATACCTATTGCAACCAGAGCACCGATAATGATTATCCATACCGGAAGGTTCGAGGGCAGGTTAAAAGCCAGAAGCAATCCGGTTATAACTGCCGAACCGTCACTTATAGTAGACGGAACTTTCAAAAGGTATTTTTCTATCAGATATTCGAACAGAACACTTGCTGCGACAGCAGTAACTGTTACTACCAGTGCTCCCAGTCCAAACACCCAAAGTGAGGCAGCAAGGGCAGGCAGCAAAGCTATAATCACACCGTACATGTTCTTTTTAACGGAATCGCCGCTATGAACATGAGGAGATGGTGATATGATTAACGTACTCATATTTCTATTAATTAACGTTTTTATTTATTTCTTGATCTTATTATCTGGCCTACTGTTCCTTTTCCGAGACGTATATAGTCAAGCAGCGGACGATTCGACGGACATGTAAAACTACATGAACCGCACTCAATACAATCCATAACCTGCTCTTCTTCCGTACGATCCCATATTCCTTTTTCCGACAAAGTCATCAAAAGGTAAGGTGATAGTCCCATTGGACATACCGATACACACTTCGAACAACGAATACACGGTTGTGCCTGCTTACGGTGAGCCATCTCATCTGGCATGATAAGAACACCCGAACTACCTTTAGTGACTGGCACATCGGTCGAAACAAGCGCTTTTCCCATCATAGGACCACCGCCTATAATCTTGCCGGTATCTTCGGGTAATCCTCCGGCTGCTTCTATCAGGTCGTTTATCGGAGTTCCGACCCTTGCCAGAAAATTGCCGGGACTTTTAACCGATTTTCCGGTAACGGTAACCACACGCTCGAAAAGAGGTTTATTTTTCTGAACAGCTTCATAAACTGCAAAAGTAGTACCCACATTTTGCACAACTGCACCAACTTCAATAGGCAGTTTCCCCGAAGGAACCTGACGACCGATACATGCATCGATAAGTTGTTTTTCTCCACCCTGCGGATACTGAACCTTCAGTGGCTGAACTGTTATGCCTTCATACTCCTGTGCCAGCTTATTCATATGCTCAATGGCATCGGGCTTATTATTTTCAATACCGATAATACATTTATCAACTTTCAATGCTTTCATCAGAATTTTTGCGCCCACCATTATCTCCTCTCCTTTCTCCATCATCAGCTGATGGTCAGAAGTAAGATATGGTTCACACTCAACTCCGTTCAGAATAAGCACGTCGCATTTCTTTCCCGGAGGAACAGATAACTTAACATGCGACGGGAAGGTTGCTCCCCCCAGACCAACAATACCGGCCTCTCCCACTTTTTTGATTATCTCTTCTGGCGACAGGTCAATATCTTTTTTCAGTTCAGGTGAACGGTCTATACTTTCATCCCATTCATCATCACCATCAACTTTGATAATTATGGCAGGTCTTTTATAACCGCTTGCATCCAGAACATTGTCTATTTTGAAGACGGTACCCGAAACGGGAGAATGAATATTGGCCGAGACAAAACCTGATGATTTTGCTATCAGCTGGCCTACTTTAACGCTGTCACCTTTTTTCACCACAGGTGTGGAAGGTGCGCCGATATGCTGTGAAATAGGAACCGATACTTGTGCGGGTGTTGGCAGGACTTCAATCTTTTTTCCTGCGGATATTTTATTTTCCGCGGGATGAACTCCTCCGAGTGAGAATGTTTTTAACACTGTTGAACCTCCTATTTTATTTAATTCAAAAAATGTTTATTCAATAATTATTTTTCTTCAGGCTTATCGTTACCTTTTACTTCCGGAGCATTCTTTTCTGTAGATTCTGCAGGTTTCTTCGGAGCTGCAGGTTTAGGTTTACGCACCGGGAAGTTTATCTCATGTATGGCATCGGTAGGACAAACCTCAACACACTTACGGCAAAGTTTACACTTCTCGTAATCAATATATGCCAGATTATCCTTGATGGTAATAGCATCGAATGCACAAACCTGTTCACATTTACCGCAACCGATACATGCAACAGAACAAGCCTTACGTGCAGGGCCTCCGCGATCTTTATTAACACATGAAACATAAATACGGCGGCTCTTTGGTCCGATATTACGAAGTTCGATAATGTCTTTCGGACATGCCTCAACACAAGCACCGCAGGCAACACAGTTTTCTTCGATTACGACAGGAAGACCGGTAACCGGATCCATGTACATTGCATCGAAGTTACATGCATCGACACACTCGCCTAATCCGAGACAGCCGTAAGAACAACCTGTTTCTCCTCCGTAAAGAGTAGCTGCAATAGTACAACTTTCCGCACCTTCGTATTTATTAGTACGAGGCCGGTTTTCGCAAGTACCGTTACATCTGACCACTGCTACCTGAGGAGCAGCTTCAGCCACGGCCTTACCTACAATTTCTGCAGCTTTAGACATGACTTCGGCACCACCCACCGGACAGTACAGATTTGAAATATCATCGGATGAAACCATTGCCTCGGCAAATGCCCTACATCCGGGGTAACCACAGCCACCGCAATTTGCAGCAGGCAGAACCTCTTCCACCTGATCTATTCTCGGGTCTTCATAAACCTTGAATTTTTGAGCTACAAAATAGAGAATAACGGCTGCTAACGCACCTAATGCACTTAATGTGATTATGGTAATCAGAACAACATTCATAATCAGTTGATTTGACGTTTAATTGTAAATGTAAATGTTTTTTGAAGCTTATCTTTTAAAAAATGTATTACAGCATAGTAAGGAACCAGAATGAACAGGGCTAATGCTGCTGCCAACGGTTCGTTTCCGGTCAGTTTAACCACTAAAAACAATGTGACAAAAATCAGAATTACAGGAAGCACATATGCCAGTGTTACCGCCAAAGGTGCCAGATTTTTCTTTCCAAGTAACAATACCCTTTGTCCTACCGAAAGTTCATCATGCGGTTCGTAAACATCAATCACCTTATCTTCCATATCCGACGCATTACATGCATCTTTTGCATGACAGGCCGCACAGGCCGAAATGCTTATAATTCTTACCTTTACCTGATCCGGTAAGACCTCCTCTACTATCCCCTGATGTTCTACGTATTCAAAATCAGACATAACGGTTTTGCGAATAATGTTGCAAAAGTAATTATTCTATATGTATATGATATTCTCCCGTTTCTATTTTTGTTTAGAATAAATTAAAATAAACAACATGAAAACCTCTAAATATTTAAATAATAGGATAATTAGGAAGCGGACAATTGAAACTCTTTTAAATAAAAAGTTTAATAACATATTTTATTTCTTACAATTTATTCATGATAAAGCCCAAAGGAGCATCAAACATCCGTATCAACACCACTACTATATATTCCTGAATCAGCCTTTATAAAAGAAATTAATCATATTTGCCGGATACGGCAAACGTCAAACAAAACATGCATTACGTACCATGGTAAAAAGAAAAGGGGAGCACCTGATTACTCCCCTATTCACTTTTCACTTTTTACAATAGTATCATTACTCCGTTTATTCCAGAACTACCGGAATAAATTCTTCATAATGTATTCCTCTGTCCCTGAACACAAGAGTATCATACACAATGTGTGTATTTGTGCCATCATTAAAAGTATAATTAAGATACATGGTTTCACGTTGTTCATCACCCCATACGTCCCCTTCTTCTATCCACTTACTTTCACCAATTCCTTTAACCATATATGAAGAGCCGGCAATACTGTCGATTTCTATAGTTTTGGTATCCGGATTTACTTCCAATGACATTTTATGATTACTTCCCAGGTTATTTGCAATACCGTTTGTGACAACAGTATTACGGCCACTGGTAGCCAACTCCCATATTTTATTATCAACCAGATATTTTTCATGATAAACAATTGTATCTACAGGATTCCCGCCTGCATCAGTTACGTAATCAACACCGCGATGCAGCCAGTAACCATGATAAGGATTGACAAACTTTATCATGAATAAAGTAAAATCCTTGGGAGTATAACCCGATTCCCAATCCGCAGCCACACGCCTATCAGGATCTTCAACAACAGGTTTCCCTCTTAAAACAGAGTCAGCTGAAGTTTCGGTTATCTCAAGAGGAATAACATAATGATTTCCGAATGCCAAAGGATCATCCAGGAATTCATCAGTTAATTGAACTTCCATTAAACCGTTAAACTCACCAGAAGGGATAACCACCTGATCGGCCGGAGTTATAGTATAATACTCTTCAGGCAGAAGCATTACGGTATCGCCATCGGCAGTTTGGAGGTTCTTAGCCAGTTCGGGTTTATAAATAAAGCTTACAGTCCACGAACGTTTATTTACATATAATCCTCCTATAGAGATTCCTATATGGAACTTCAGCTCTTTATCGAGAGAATTATCAATACGGTCGTTACCAAGCGATAGAGTACGCACCGGATATTGTACCGGGAAATACACTGCAGTATAATCGTAATCCGGAAAAACTTTTTCCTGATTACAACCAATTACAGTTAAAACCAGGGTTAATAAAACTAATATTTTCTTCATCTGTCAATTATTTTTAATTCACATAAATAAACACTATTACCAACCATCATTCTGCGGGATATCATACTTCAGGGTTTCGTTGTATGGTATGGGACCATAAATCATATAATCCTCATATATACGATCTTCTGCCTTCTGAACATCATAAGAATACCCGCCACCGGCATTTGGATATATAAAAACCGCAGAAACAGGAGATTTCATTACATCAGTTTTCTCCCAACGACGTATATCCCAGAATCTGAAATTTTCAAAACACAACTCAATTCTCCTTTCATTATGTATTAACTCCCGCATTTCATCTTTTGATGTAATAGTGGCAAGGTAAGCATCCCCTCCGGTAATTCCGGCCCTTGAGCGTAAAGCAGCAATCACATCTCTGGCAGAAAACCCGTAAGAG
Organism: Chlorobiota bacterium; assembly: GCA_013153405.1. GTDB lineage: Bacteria > Bacteroidota > Bacteroidia > Bacteroidales > Marinilabiliaceae > JAADEM01. Next base: position 25,943 of record JAADEM010000031.1, on the reverse strand, counting down.
TTGGGATCTGCATCTGGCCCCCATGCTTCGTTTGCAGCTTCGGCATAATTAAGCAATACTTCAGACCAACGAATATATGTACGGAAAAACTGGGCACTTTTTTCTCTTCCAGGAGTAAGAGTTACCGATTCGTTCATAAACTTTTTAAGATAATAACCTGAACGTGTGGAGGATACAAGAGCATTAATACCATCATCTCCGGAACCCACATAGGTATATATATTATCACCTTTAAGAGTATTTTCATTATAAACGATATACTTAGTCAGTCTAGGATCTCTGTTTGCATATGGGTTATCAAGATCATAGCCGCTTGCCGGATCGGTTATAGGATATCCGTTTACCATAGGAAAACTGTTTACCAGTTCCTGGGTAGGATTTACCAATCCTTTTCCATACAAAGATGGAGGAAAGTTATCCGACTCCAGAGACCTGGACATGGTAAAGGCTGTGAACCAGATATTTTCCCGGTCATTAAAATCCTTGTAAAACTCAACACCTGTAGGTGACAATATCGTAAGACCACCATTATCACGAATAAGTTCACCTGCCGCTGCAGCTGCCTCTTCCCATGTCATTACGCTATATGAAGGGCTTGCAGCAAGCAATGAAACTCTTGATTTGAGAGCTCTTGCTGCTGTTCCTGACAAGCGGTTTATAAAACGTGTTCCCATAGCCTCATTATAATCTGCATCATCTGCTACATCCTCATAATAAGCAGGCAGGTTTATAATGGCAGAATCAAGGTCTGCATTTATTTGTTTCAAATAGTTTTCTATAGTCGCACGAGGCACCTGAAAATCATCAATACCAAGTACCTTATCAACAACGGGCAAACCAGTTATCTGACCATTAACCGCACCTGCATGATTCACCATAAGCAAAATCTCATACCAGGCACGAAGTCCGTATGCTTCTCCGCTCAGGCGCTGAAGATGAAGTTCATTTACTTTATCGCTTTCCCAGCTCCAGGTTACTTCACGATACTTTTCCAGAAAGTTATTTACATAAAATATACCTGCATAAGCAGAGTTCCATTGCGACACAGGGTTATAGGCAGATGTCCATTCACCGGTAGCCATTCGTGTGGCAGATGAATTCACATCATTAGTAACTGCGTCATCACCGGCAATGTCAAGATCAAACTTATAGTTACGGGGCATACGACCATATGCTTCAAGCAAAAGCCCTTCCCAGTAACCGGGATTTTGTAACATTTGTTCTTCTGTCAGCCGGTTATCTTCTTCCGGGGTCAAAAAATTCTCACACGAAAAGAATAAAGTCCCCACAAGAAAAATAAGTATTATGTTATATACTTTTTTCATCATATCTGTTTTTTTCATTTAGAAAGTTACTTTTAATCCCAATGCATAATATCTGGTTTGTGGAGCTTTCCCAACATTCAGTTCCCGTTTTTCCTTTATATCGGAAATAGTGAAAAGATTAGAAGCCCGTACGTAAACCTGGAATCCTTTCTTAAGAATTGAATTTGGTTTCAATCTGTCAGAAAATGTATATGTCAACTGAGCTGTGTGCAGAGTAAACCAGTTATTCTCATACAACCAGAAAGTAGAGTTTCTGAAATTATTTGCATTATACTTTGATGACAAGCGAGGATATGTTGCAGTTGAGGCAGTTTCTTCTGTCCAACGCCCCAGCACCTCTTCTGAATACTTTCTGTTTCCGTAAACCCAGTAGTATGCTGATTTAAAATACGACTCCTGACCGGTTTGTCCTGTTCCGAGCAGGAATAGCCCTAATGCCTTATATTTAAGATTAAGGTTTATTCCATATTGTAATCTGGCATTAGAGTTACCAATAATTTTCTGGTCATTATTATCAATAATACCATCATTATTAAGGTCTTTGTACTTTATATCACCAGGCTGAACTTCACCAAATGTCTGAATTGCATGATTTGCAATATCGGCAGAGTCTCTGAAAAAACCTTCTGCAACCCATCCGAATTTTGAATCAGTAGGATTACCTTCCAGATAGCGATAGTCAACTTCATACTTAGGCTCTTCAACTTTCAGTGCTTTAGGCACGAAATATGTAAAATTAACTCCAATATTGTATTTAAAATCATGCTTGTCGTTGTGATAGTTTATTGCGACACTTCCACCCTGATTCATCTTACTCTCATAGTTTTCGTACTGATAAACCCCACCGGTAATAGCCGGATAATAGTTTTTACGCTGAACAACTATATCATAAAGTTTACTATAGGTATAGTTTGCCTCAATCCATAATGCATTTAATAAATCGAGCTGGAATCCAGTTGAAATCTCTTCTCTTTTGACCCAGGAAAGATCCGGATTTTTCAGATAGTTTATTCTTCTTCTGCGATTCTTGTACATACCGTTACCATAAGTAAACAATCCTCCTGTTGTGTATGATGTTTCGTACAGGTAATAGTCATTGATATAATTATCGGTATTAATAATACCAAAAGATGCATTTACCTTTAAAAAATTGATAACAGAATTATCTTTAAGAAAATCCTCTTTTGAAGGTATCCATCCCAAAGCAACAGTAGGAGAAAATCCATACTGGTGTTTACCACTCAGTTTTGACGAGCCTGTTACCACTCCACTTAATTCAGCCAGATATTTACCTTTAAAGTTATACATTGCCTGTAAAGCAAAGTGTAATCTTTTATCATGATGAAACTCACCATTAACCTGAGACTCGGTTCTATAAGCTAGAGCTGTCAAGTTCAGGTTATGATTATTAAACGATCTGATATAGTTAAGAGTTCCAAACACATTCATGTCTCTGGTAAAGTCGGAAGATGTTACGGATTGATCCCCCTGTTTAACATCTTCATTATGTTTTATGAAGTACAAACTGTCTACTCCTGTTGGCAAGGTTACCGTAACTGGCTCATAAACTGCATATTCATTTGCCTGAACAGTATTAAAGGAATCATAAAGGTTAAATAACATAGTAACATTTGCCGTTAGTCCTTTCGTAATGAACCCCAGATCAAAATCAAGAGCTGTTCTGAAATTCAGGTTACGTTTTGTACTGTTATTATAACCTCCGAACACTAAATCCCCATAAATATTAGTTTGATATTCAGATGTACCACCAAGCAGGTACTGTCCATCAACAAGTCTTGCAGCAGCAAGCAGTATCGAGTCTTCCATTCTGGATGACGGAATCAGAACAGGGTACCAGTCGGGATGAAAAGTTGCCGAATTTCCCCAGAAGTCACCTCTGGGATTCTTGTTAAAATCATAAACAACCGAACCTCCCAAATACATTTTCATATACTGGTTTATTTTAAAATCCACATTGGAGTTTACATTTAACCTGTTAAAACTCTGTTTAGCCCCCTCTCCCACATTCAACAGACCTCCACTGCGTTTCCATCCGAAATTGACATAATAGGTAGCCACATCATTTCCTCCGGATGCTTCAGTCTGAATATTAAAGGATTTTGATACATCCTTTAAATATGTAGAATTATAGTATGATTCATCGGGATAAAGAACCGGATCGACACCGCTTCTGGTATTAGCTATAGTAAGAGAATCATAAAACGGAGCCAAGCCATCATTTGAAAGTGCCTCATTGTAAAGAGTCATATAATCGGCAGCATTCAAAAACTTAGGATAGCTGATAGGATCAGACACTCCAAATTCACCCATTATCTTAAGCTTAGTTTTATATGCTTCACCACGCTTAGTATTTATAAGAATAACGGGTTTGTCGGCCTGAGCACCATACATGGCTCTTGAAGCAGCATCTCTGAGTATTACAATCTGCTCAACCTCATCCACTCTGATATTTCCCGGATCCTGCTCCATTCCGTCTACAATTACAACGGCTGCTCCGAGTCCGTTTACATTATTTGTTCCGTACAAACCAGGTACTCTGCCCCTCAAAGCAACCATTACTCTTTGCTGGTTATCATATTTAAGCAATTCTTCGGGATCAATAACAGTGATTGTACTTGCGACGTCAATTTGTTTTTCTTTATTAAAAACAAAATTCACGACATCTTTTGAACCTGCCTGAAACTCACTATGTTTCAGAACTATCTTTTTCACTAATGCGAAAGTATCGGTACTTATTTTCAATGGTTCGAAATTTTCAGCCTCTACCAGAATCACATTACTTCTGGACTTAACCAAGTTTACTGAAAACGAACCTGTATTATCTGTTGTTACCATTTTGCCTTGTGCCCATACATACGCATTCACCACAGGATTTCCACTTTCGTCAACAACAACAGAAGATATAGTATATTTCTTCTTTGTTTTTTGCCCGAAAAGTGACACTCCTGTAAGTAATATGACAAACAAGGCAAAGGATATTATTTTAATCAAATGTTTCATTATGCTAACTTTTTATATTTATAATGAACCTGTTTAAATCTCTACCAACCCGGATTCTGAGGCCAGCCGACATAAATCTCGGTTTGTTCGTTCGGAAATGGCATCCAGTAATGCCTGTCTTCAAACACAATAGTTAATCGCTTCACCCTGTTGAAATATGTATGTTTCTTATCGAATTCAAGGTCATAAATCTCTTTATATTCGTTAGTATGGGCAATATGCCAGCGACGAGCATCGTCCCAGCGTTGACCATTTTCGAAACAAAGCTCAACTGAACGCTCATTCCAGATCCTTTTCCGCAACGATTCCTTATCACCCGTAAATTTCGAATCCACATCCGGCATATTTGCACGGTTACGAATAATATTAAGAGCATCGAGGGCAGTAAGAGCAGCTCCGCTTACAGAGCCGTTAGGTCCGTAGGCCTCATTTACAGCCTCGGCATAAATAAGATATACCTCGGCAAGTCTCATTAACGGTGTAGCATAACGATAACCATTCCATTGTTTATCATATCCATTAACTCCAACCGGCCAGTATTTACGAACAAGATAACAGGTCAGGATGTTAGCATTTCGTTGATCCATTCCTCCCAAATAAAATTGCAGTGTTGTTTGTTTTTTGATTCCGGCCTTTTGCTGGTCATGCAAAATAAACGCTTCAAACCGCGGATCTCTGCCATCCCATGGATGCATCGGATCATATCCTGAGGCCGGATCATCAATTGGCAATCCGTTGGCCATTTCAAACATATCAACCATGTTCTGTGTAGGAGACTCGGTGTTTTTATTTGATTTAAACCGGTTTGGAACATATACGGTACCCATTGCAACACTCGGGGCCCTGAATGCCCTTGCACCAACTCTTGTCACTATCTTTTGAAAGATGGTTTCTTTGGTCCAGGGCATTGTTTTGTCCTTTCTTGCAAAGTTTTTCTGGATATCCTGGAATATAGTCAGAGCATAAACTCCCTTGTCGGCAAGCTTAATTACATCATAAGCGGCCTCTGCAGCTCTCTTCATATATTCCGAGTTAAAGGTATAAGAACCTTCGGTTTCATGGTTCATAAGCGGACTCCCGGCATACAATAGAGCTTTCGCTTTAAATGCCAGGGCAGCACCTTTTGTTGCACGTCCTGCATTATATCCTTTAAACTGACCTCCCACTACTGTTTCATCCCAGTCTTCAGGAAGTAACTCTGCAGCTTTGTCAAAATCTTCCACTATTCTTTCCACTGTTTCCTGAAAAGTCAAACGCGGAATACGCATATCATCATCGGGTTTAAAAACCTTATCAACATAAGGTATTCCGCCCCAACGTTTACAAATATTCCAATGAAAGTACGCACGGAAAAAGTATGCCTGTCCTTCTAGCAACTGTTTTTCCTCATCTGTTGCATTCAACAACATCGGAAGCTTCTCAAGAGCTATATTGGCAACTCTTATGCCAGCCCATCCTGCCGACCAGTATCCGTGTTTAACATTAAATATTCCATGTTTATTACTCCAATAATTAGAGTTACCGACATTTATCACTCCCCTGTAATTTCCAACCTGAAATTTACCGCATGATGACCAGAAAAGGCCTGATACGGTGTGATCTCCATTTTCGGTACCCTGAGAGTTCTCACTTCCGTTAGGCTCTACTACAAAAGCATACATTTGGTCTTCAAATCCCTGATAGGACACGTATGATGTAAAAACATCCTGTTCGGAAACCCCGGCATCCGGAGTTTTGTCCAGATAGTCCTCACATGATACTAAAAATAAAGGCACAATCAGAGACAATAGTATTATTTTAAAATCTATTTTTTTCATATCAACTATATTTCTTGCTGTTATATTAGAAAACTACGTTTACACCGAAGTTGAAACTACGCATGCGAGGATATGATAATGCATAGGCAAAATCCTGTAACGGAGGCTGCTTATCAAAATCATAAGGCAACTTCGACCATGTGTACAGGTTATTTCCATTCAAATAAACCTTTAGCTGGCTTATTCCCAGACTTTTCAGCTTCTGCCCTTTAAACAGATAATAAATCTGGGCATTCTGAAGTTTCAGGTTTGAAAAATCCTGCAACCAATAATTTCCCATTGAATAGTTGGTAGTATTATAGCGTAATGCCGGATATGTGGCATCTGTAGTTCTTCCCATTTCGGGGGACCATGAGTCCTCCATGTGTACATCGCTTACCAGAGAGAAGTTATTTTTAAATGCATTTCCAACTCCTCCGTATGCAGCATTACTTGTCACATTAAATACTCCGTAAAACTGAACCATAACGCCCAGTCCTTTATATCCGAAATTGAATATACCGGAATAGTTATATTCGGGATATGGAGAATATCCGTAAGGTACAACATCATAATTATCAACAACACCGTCTGCATTATAATCAACCTGACGGAAATCGCCCGGTAAATGATATGAATTATCCAGGTTATTTACTCCTGTGTACATTTCATCCCAGCTTTGTATAATTCCCTGATTTAGTTGAGAATGCACCTGTCCTAACGGGTAACCTGCCTGTTTCATGTAGTCAGGACGCAACTCCGGGTCTTCACGGTAGATAACCTCATTTACAGCCTTTGACAAAGACAGATTGGCTTTGAAATACATATTGTTTATAAAGGTTTTTGAGAATTTTACCGTTCCTTCCCAACCTTGTGCTTTAAGCTCTCCGATGTTGGCAGCAGGAAGAGATCTTCCGAACAGTACATTGTTAAGTCTGTCCTCCTGACGAATGAACATATCATACCGGTCCTCCCAGAAAAGTTCAAAATTTACAGAGATAAGGTTATCCAGAACCCCGACTTCAATACCAAGGTTCTGTTTTTCTGCTGTTTCCCAATGAATATTCGGGTTTGGAACTACATCTTCGAGATAAATAGGATAAGATGATTGTTGCAGATAAGGAGCTCCGAAAGACCATTGCCTACCGGTATTTACCCATCCGCCAACGTATTGCCACCTATCAATTCCTGCATCGTTACCCACTTTTCCCATGGAGTATCTTATTTTAAAATGGTTAACCATAGGAACTGCATCCTGGAAAAACTTCTCATTTGATATTAACCACCCTCCTGCTATTGACGGGAAGAAACCGAAACGGTAATCTCTGTCAAACTTTTCAGAACCGTTATATGCTCCATTAAACTCCAGAAAATAACGCAAATCATAATTATATGTAACACGTCCTACCCAGTCTTCACGATAATGAGTAAATTCTGAACCTGTTGCTTTTTCTTCTCTACTGAACAATCCCAGCCCCGTAACTGAATGTTTACCGAAATGACGCGCATAATTAACCTGAGCATTATAATATAAAGAGCGATAAACATTTGTTTTACTTTTTTCAGCAGTATATGTTACCGGCTCAGGTACAAAGTTATATCCGTGTGTTTGATTAGTGTAACTTTTCGGATACAAATAAATTATATAATCATCATAGTTGGCCGGATCCGCATCAAGAATTTCCGGCATTATATACTTTTTCAAAATGCCACCATCTCTGATGTCCGGACCGGAAGTATAGCTCCTGGTATCATAAGAGACTCGCGTTCCTACGCTTAAGCCCTTAGTTATGAAATCCAGCTTTTGCTTTAATATAAAGTCTGAATTTACCTGATCGCGTGTTGTACGTTGTAACCCGCTGAAATTAATTATTGCAACAGGATTATTATAAGGCGAAAAGTTCTCATAATCAGCAAAAACGCCGTCAGAGTAACGAACAGGAAAAAGATCGGGCGGCTGAAGATAAACACCGCGCATAATGTTATATCCCGGGATATTATCTTGTTTTCCTATAAAACCTCCAAGGTTTACAGAAAAGGTTGTGCTTCTTGTTAATTTAAAGTCAAGGTTACTACGGTAGTTATATCTTCTGTAACCCATCTGAGGAATATAGCCTTGTCCGTAATCACGTGTTTCAAGAATATCTCCTTCGTTTAAATACCCTAACGATAAAAAATATTTCACAAAGTCGGTACCTCCGGTAGCACTAAGATTATATTTCTGAGACCATGCGACAGTCTTGGTCATTTCATCAAGCCAGTCTATATCCGGATAAAGCTCAGGATATTCCTGTGTTCTATAATAATCAAGAACATCAAACGGAACATAATCATTCCAGCTGTTAGGATCTGCCGGAACACCGTTCTCAATAGCAAGGTCTTTAAGGTAATTGGCATCATAAGAACCCAGCAACTCGGCCATCTTAGATAATGTATTTGCTGAGAATGAGGCATCAAAAGTTAGTTTTGGTCTTCCTTTTTTCCCCCTTTTAGTAGTAATCAGGATTACACCATTGGCACCTTTAACACCAAAAACAGCTGTTGCAGATGCATCTTTTAATACCGACATACTTGTGATCTCATTAGGATCAATATCACTCATCGGACGTTCTACACCGTCGACAAGAATCAATGGCTGACCGCCGTTCCAGGTAGAAATACCACGTATATATATTTCGGTAGGGGCATCACTTCGACTGCTACCTCCGGGACGTCCGGATGTTTTAACTGTAATAACACCGGGAATAAGTCCTGTAAGAGCATCAGCGAGGTTTGAATTTGTTCCTGCACTGGTAACCAGATTCTTTCCCTCCGTTTTAGCGACGGCGCCGACAACACTCTCTTTTTTCTGCACTCCGTATCCGACAACTACAACCTGTTCCAGTGTTTTAGATTCTTCCGATAATACAACATCTATTTTTGTCTTATCACCAACAAAAACGGTCTGATTTCGCATCCCGATAAAAGAAAACAGTAATGAATCTTTGGGTGAAACAGTAAGAAAATACCTTCCGTTAACGTCTGTCTGGGTACCATTCTGAGTACCCACTATCAAGACATTAACTCCGGGTAAGGTTTCTCCCTGTTCATCCCGCACAATCCCGCTTACTGTTTTTTGCTGGGCTAATACTTGAATTCCTATTAGCAAAAGGAAAATTAAATAGCGGATTTTTTTAAACATAATGTTTTACATTTAGGATTTTTTTAATTAATAAATTTCATTTTCATTAAAAGTTTTTTTTGTGTGTGTTTGTGTGTGTGTTTGTGTGTGTGTTTGTGTTAAGTTTTCATAGCGCAATTGTTTTTAGTTAATAATTAATGATCTGAATTTTAGCCATATAGTTATAAATTTAGTTATTAGAAAATGCACTTATAATTGTAACAACCCCGCCCCAAAGCATACACAAAAGACCAATAACGATAATGTTGAATATCGGTTGTTTAATTATGAAGAAAAAATTACGGTTGGATAACGTTACTGCAGAACAGCAGCATGCAACTATGCTCGTTAATTTTTTACAGACACCAAGGTTAGTGTGCCTGTTACGGGTTAGGGTTAACATTAAAAATTGTTTTTATTTATAATCTGAATGAAAAACCTTTGACTATAAACAACTTTGAGAATCTTCGTTGCGAGCACATATCTAAAAAACCAGACGATAAAGAAATAAACATAAACCCAAGGAAAGTGATGTCCTACCTCTATCGGTGACTCTCATTGTTTTCAAAATAAATATTTACAATCTCTAAGCAAACAACAACTATATTCTTTTAGAGTATTACAAGGATATAAACTTTTATTAACATATTCAAGAAAAAACAGTATTTTTTTGCACTTTTTTAACACTTCAGGTTCTTCAATACACAATCAATCTTATAACTCTCACGTTAAGAATAAAATATTTATATTACAATTGTTAATAAGAATAAAAAACTCTCAAATACTACAACATTCCTAACACATATTACAAACCAAACAATAAAACGAAACACTCTCACATACTGCACAATAACACCCGCACCCAGCTCTAATCACAGCTTCTGTTCACAGAAAACACTTTTTGTTTTCTGAATCAAAAAATGTAATATTACATGACAGGAAATAAATTCGCAACACAAAAAAACTGAATATGAAACCTATTAAAATTAAATGTCTGAACAATGGCCTGACCAAGGAGTTTCAAAGAGGTACAACACTGGCAGAAATAGCAGAATCATTCAGCATAAAATTAAAGAATCCCATACTTGGCGCAATGGTTAACAATAAACTCGCCGAACTATCATATGAGGTTTTTCATCCTAAAAACGTAGAATTCATAGACATATCCCATCCCGATGGAATGAGAATGTATGTACGGAGCCTGACATTTGTTCTGTACAAAGCCATTGATGAGGTAATACCTGAAGCCCGTCTGCGAGTTGAGCATTCCATATCAAAAGGTATTTTCTGCAAGTTATGCGATATCGAAAAGGAACCATCCATTCAGGATGTACTTGCCATAGGCCGAAGAATGAGAGATATTATCGAAGCTGACCTGCCATTTATACGCAAAGAAAAAGAGACACACAAGGTGGTTAAAATACTTGAAAAACATGGCCTGTACGACAAAGCAGAATTAGTAAAAGACCGTGGACAAGTTTACTCAGCCTACTACAAGCTCGACGGCCATGTGGATATGTTTTACGGATACCTTGTTCCTTCAACCCGGTACCTGAAAGTATTTGACCTGAACAAGTATTACAACGGAATGCTTTTACAGCTTCCAAAAAAAGATAACCCCAATGAGGTGGAAGACCTGATAATTCAGGACAAGATGTTTGAGATATTTCAGGAATTTGCCGAATGGAACCGGGTACTGAAAATAACAAATCTGAGCGATCTGAACAAAGCCGCCCGAAACGGAAATGCCGACACACTAATAAAAGTTTCGGAAGCTCTGCATGAAAAGAAGATAGCCCAGATAGCTGACCAAATTAACTCAAAGAAAAAAGACGTTAAGGTAGTCCTGATTAGCGGCCCATCTTCAAGTGGAAAAACAACTTTCAGCAAACGCCTTGCTGTTCAGCTTCTGGTAGCCGGTATAAAACCTCTTACTCTTTCTCTCGACAACTATTTCGTCGACAGGGAAAAAACACCAAGAGATGAAAACGGGGAATACGACTTTGAAGCCCTTGAAGCCCTTGACATACAGAAATTCAACGAAGACCTGAAAAACCTTTTTGCCGGGAAAGAAATTGAAATTCCTAAATTTTCTTTCGAAAAAGGTAAACGTTATTACGATGGGGAGAAGATGAAAATGGATGAAAACAACATTCTGGTAGTTGAAGGCATACACGGACTAAATCCGAAACTTACACATCTCATACCTGCCAAATCAAAATTCAAAATATACGTTTCAGCTCTGACTTCAATCAATATTGACGATCACAATCGTATCCCAACTACCGACAACAGGTTGGTACGCCGTATTGTTCGTGACTACAAATACCGCAAATACTCAGCGGAGGAAACAATATCGCGCTGGCCCAGTGTCCGACGCGGAGAAGATAAACACATTTTCCCGTTTCAGGAAGAGGCCAACGTTATGTTTAACTCTGCATTACTATACGAGCTGGCGGTTCTCAAACCTTTGGCCGAGCACATATTACATGAAGTCAGACCCGATTCTCCTCAGTATGCAGAAGCAACCCGCTTGTTGAAATTCCTCAGTTATTTTAAAACTATCGACAGCAGAGAGATCCCTCCGACATCAATTGTCAGAGAGTTTTTGGGAGGAAGCAGTTTCAGTTATTAAAAATATTTTTTTAACTACAATATATACAGATCCGGTCTGCAGAAATCATAAAAAACAAAGGGAATAGTGCATGATTAAGGAAACAAACCGGAAAGTAAGAATACCGGAACCGGACATAATCTGACATATGCAAAGCCATGAAGATGTCCAAAAAGTAAAACCTTAACGTCATTGCAAATCCGTCGGTAGACGGGTGAAGCAATCTTAATACGGTTGAGATTTCTTCTTCGCTCGCGCTCATCTCGATGACGCTGATATTCCGTCTTTATCATTATGCCACAAGAATTTGGGGTGAATTCTCGGAATTATGACTTTTCAGACATCCTCATAGTTTGAGTTAAAACATATTCATTTAATATGGAGAAACTAAAAAACGTGCTGTCTGAAACTGTTTATTATCAACACTTTTCACTTCTTCTTAACCTAAACATTTATTAATGCGTATATTTAAACTGAATTTTTAATACGGGCCTTAATTTCAGTAAATCCTGAACAAAACATGAGTATTCATAACAAAAAAGATTATGAAAGTAACAAGTACAATAATCCTGTTTTTAACTGTTTTAATATCATTCTATTCCTGCGGAAAAGACAATGATGAAAGTGATAAAACGGAAAATAAAAAAGCCCGTTGGATCGAAAATGCATTTGAAAGTCTTGAAAATAATGATTATCCAAATGTAAAAGCAATTTCGTGGTGGCACGAAAACTTCGACAACTCTAAATTAAAGATAAACTCATCAACAGAAAGTTTAAATGCCTATAAAAAATGCATTAGCTCCTCAACATTTATTACAAATGCCAACATTAACAATACTAAACTTATTGAACCTGTATCGGGAATTTACCACTCTGCATTCCCCGATTTTGGCGGAACTGAGGACATTGTAACCGCAGAAAAAATCGAAGACTTTGAAGCTCTTGCGAATAAAGAAATTGTTTGGGCCTACTTTTCAAATAACTGGTACGACAATATACAATTCCCATCAACCGAAGTTAATACAATTAATGCAGAAGGTAAGATTCCGTTTATAAGAATGATGCCAAGAACCAATTTTGACGAAGGGGGTCCGGATCCGAATTATACAATGCAAAAAATTATCGATGGGGAATTTGATGCCGAATTAACTCAATGGGCAATCGACGCAGCAAACACAAATATTCCTCTGTTAATTGAATTCGGAACAGAGGTAAACGGCAACTGGTTTCCATGGAACGGACAATATAACGGTGCAGGCGAAACCGAAGAATACGGCGCCCCTGATATGCCTGACGGCCCTGAAAGATTCAGAGATGCATATCGTCATATAATTGACATCTGTGATACCAACGGAGCAGATAACATAACATGGTTCTTTCATATAAATGCATACTCTGAACCTGATACAGACTGGAATGACATCGAAAATTATTACCCCGGAGATGACTATATCGATTGGCTTGGAGTAAGTGTTTACGGCCCTCAGGAAAGAAATGAAGATTATCAGGAATTTTCTGAAATAATGAATGATGTTTATCCGGTATTAATCAACCTATCAGATAAACCTATTGCAATTCTGGAATTTGCAATAACTGAAATATAGTAACCTATCCGGTTTGCAAAACATAAATTAATGGACTATCTTAAAAAATTATCAATTCAACAGTACAGGTAAAACACCGGAAATAACAACATTCTGGACATTAGCCTTTTTCACACCTGCAACTTGTAATGAATAGATATCATAAACCATACAAACATAAAAATGGAAAACGCATTAAAAAAAACAGACCTTGAATTTTTGGGAACTTCAAAACATAAGATTACTCCCGAAAAACTTTTCGAAACCCCAAATGCTGTCTTTCTCGATGTAAGAGACAGAAAAGAAACGCAAACGCTTAATTTTAATCTTAATATATTCGGAATCGAAACAATTCAGATACCTGTTAATGAACTGCCCGACAGACTAAATGAATTACCGGAAAACAAACTGATTGCCTGTTTCTGTTCTTCTGGCACACGTTCGGCATGGGCATATATTTATCTGTTTTCGAAAAATTACAACGTAAAATGGCTTGAAACCTCAAACGAAGATCTGGCAAAGATACTAAAACCCGGAAAGATATTTAAAGCAGCAGAAAAACAGAAAAAGTAGAAACCACCTCTCTTTGTCACGTGTTAAACCGTATTAAAACCAGGATTACAAAACAACAATATCGTTTTATAATTATTTTAGCATTAATTGTAATAAAATTGAAAATTATTATGCAAGTTTACAACTGCATCTATTTTTGATTCATTATCATGAACTTAATTATATTCGTTGCCATAATCATCACTTTCATCTCTTTTTTTTTCGATAAAAAGAAAACATTACAAGGGATAAAAAAAGGAATAATGATGTTTTTAAAAATCATGCCGGTTTTATTGTCGGTAATGATAATGGTTAGTATTGTTTTGTATTTTGTGTCGGAGAAAAATCTGATGAAATATTTAGGAAATGATGCCGGTCTCGGAGCTTATATTTTTGCAGCTGCAATCGGGGCAATAGCCATAATTCCAAGTTTCATTTCATATCCGTTAGCCGGAGTACTGGTAAAAGCCGGAGTAAGCTACGGTGTCATATCAGTCTTCATAAACACATTAAAAATGGTCGGCATTTTAACCATTCCAATTGAAGCAAAATTCCTGGGATATAAAATAAGTATCCTGAGAAATATTCTTGCACTTATAGGGGCATTGGTGGTAGGTGGTTTAATGGCATTTATTTACAGCATAACCTGAAATCATGAAAAAAAATAAAAAAATAAAATTTGATTTCTTTGTTATTTTTGCTTTTATGGCATTTGCACTGTACTCGTATATTTCCGGTTATGCTCCGGGAATGGAAATAATAAAGGATAATTTCTGGGGATTCTTCAAAGAAATGATGTTTATTTTACCAGTAATGTTCATTCTTGTTGGTCTGTTTGATGTATGGGTACCAAAAGAAAAAGTACAAAAATATATTGGAAAAGCTTCAGGAATTAAAGGAATAGTTCTGGTCATGATACTGGGATTTCTTCAGGCAGGCCCTATTTATGCTGCATATCCGGTTGCATATATGTTATGGAAAAAAGGCACTCCGCCCACAAATATCTTTATTTATTTAAGTTCAGTTTCCATCATTCAGGTTCCTGTAATAGCTTTTGAAGTCGGCTTTCTTGGTTTTAAGTTCTTTTTACTACGGGTTCTAATTTCTTTCCCTGTATTTATTATACTCGGATTCATACTCGGAAACTATTTTGAAAAAAAACAATTCAAATTCATGAAGGTATAAACAATTTGTACTCATCCCAGAATCCACACCTTTAATTCAGTGATTTTAACGATTCCTGATGGCAACTTCGGATTCAATACTATCTTCATAATTATAAAACTGCATTTTGCAGTAACTATTCCGAGTCACAAACCCAACATCTGACCAGGATTAACTTACCGGGACATTGCAAACACAACAACTCTTAAAACTCTGGAAAATCAGAACATAAACTCAACACCTATATTAAATGCCCAGTTATCAATATCTTTATTAAACCTGTACGGACCGTAACGATAATGCACTGCAAAACCGTATCTGGCTATCAATTGCCGGAACAGGTTATTAAAGAATATTCCCGACTCGTAATAACCTTTACTGAAAGTATAAAGCCCCTCAGGGCCATCAGAAACTGCGGCATTTGTGTCCAGAATTATTTCCGGCTTAAACGCACCCGGCCTGTTCTGCAACAACAATATTTTATGTTTGAAATTAAATATTGCAAATCGGTCGGCAGCAAACTCATTAAGGCGCATTGTTGCCAATGCATAAGGAATTTCAAGGCCAACCGTTTTGTATGAGCCGAACGCCGAATACAGCAACGTGTATGGCAGATCTCCAGATATGGCA
This sequence comes from Chlorobiota bacterium, assembly GCA_013153405.1. Lineage (GTDB taxonomy): Bacteria > Bacteroidota > Bacteroidia > Bacteroidales > Marinilabiliaceae > JAADEM01. Next base: position 10,098 of record JAADEM010000031.1, on the reverse strand, counting down.
CCCGCAGTCAATCGCAATGTTGTTATATTGGAGGGATTGAGTTTGAATTTTTTATGTATCTGAGCTTCACACCTGACATAATTAAAACTTTCTGAATCATTGCTTCCGTCACCATATGTAAAGTTAAGCCACACAACAGGCCAGGATGTACCGTTCGATACCCTTCCGAAAGGAGTATCGGCAAAAGTTTCCTTATTGGCCCATTTCAGTTTTACAACGAGCTCTTTGGTATCAAAAGCCGGAACAGTATCAGGAGTCATCATAAAACGATATTCTTTTTGAGGCGTAATGCTAGCATACCTGAATCCTATACTTGTCTTTATATATTCAACCCACCTGAACCGCAAGGAAACATCAAACTCTTTTGTATAATCCATCGTCTCGAAAAGGAAACGCCTGAACGACTCCGGAGACCTGAACCTGTATCCGTCGAGAAGTCTGTAAGTACCCGTTGCATAAACATCATCTTTGTAAAGAAACGACAACTTAAGATCCGGATCAGTACCCGGTGTAATATTAAACCCTGCACCGAAATTTGACTTTTCCGATTTGAAGCCATACTGATAATAACCTCCGACTGAAAAGAGTCCCGACATTCTTTTGTTAGTCCACAATCCCAAGCCAAGCTTAAACCCCTCAAATCCATTGTAATCAAAAATCTTACGATAATCAATATCAATCACACCCCAGGGTATTTCTCCTTTCACAACTGCCTTCTGCATTTCTATAAACCGGTCCAGCTTCATCACATTACCGATACTATCGAGCATCATGTATGTAACAGAATCTTTATGTGTAAGTGGCTCATACCTGAATACATCAACAGGGGGAGCATCATGTTTATACAAATCATTCCTGAAAGTTACATTATTAAAATCCCGGACACTGACATCTGGATTCAGATTAACAGCAGTAACGTAACTTTTCCCTGACGCAACAACCGGGAAGGGTGAGGTCCCGTTTCCCATCTTAAAATTATTAAGAATAAGATTGCTCTCAAGCTGAAACGGAAACCAAACAGAATCATTCACCAGTCTGTAGTTTTGCCTTATCTTCAACCGGCTTTTCCCCGACGGTTCATTGGATTCTGCCGATACGGTTTGCAGAGCCCACGATGGCTTATAAATATGAAGTGCCCCTTTTAACCCGTTAAAGTTGCGATCTTTTTTTGGCAAAAACTTTACATACAGTATAGTATCACCCATGGAGTTTACCAATGTATCGGTAAGTATAAACGTATAAAATCTTAATCCTTGTTCGGAAACCGGATTTAAATACTCACTGTTAAGTAAACGAATATATTTCCTGTAGAAAGTGAATGGCTGTAATTGCGCAGGCAAATAAGACAATGCAGGATCTTTAACTCCGCTTACCTTTCCAGATATCAACCGTTCACTGGTTTTGTCAGGCCTCAGATGTTTCTTTTCCGACACCGATTCCATCAGCATCAGGTCGGACTGCATAAGAAATGATTTTATCCCGACATTCTCCGGCCTGTTTAAAACCTGCTCCGGAATATCTGCCGTGAAACTCAGTTTATGATAAATTATACATGAATAGTCAGTAATAAGGTCAGGATTATGCTTATCAAGATGTTCTATTACATTTTTCATTACCCCGACTGCAGGGTTCTTTCCCGGATAAACATCAACTGAATTCAGTTCTATCATCACAGGTTTTAGCATAATTACATTACTTTCAAACAATGTAACTATATCAGTGCGTTTTGTTTCATAACCCACACAGCTAAAAATCACAGGATTGGTCATCATCTTAACAGAAGTCCTGAATTCTCCGTCAATGTCTGTAACCGTTCCTGTTTTTCCGTTACCAAAAGATATATTTGTGAACGGCACCGGCTTTTTTGTTACCGCATCAATTACCTTTCCCGTGTAAACCTGTGCCTTTACCAAAGGCATGAACATAAACAAAAACAGAATTATGTAACTGATTCTGTAAAACGGTTTGTTTGCTCCGGTCATACACAATGTGTTATTATTTCCAGAAACCTGCTTTAAGTCTCGAAACTTCTCTTGGAGTAAGCATCCGCCACTTACCTCTTGATATCCCTTTTTTTGTAAGTCCGGCAAAATAAACACGATCAAGCTTTACCACTTTATATCCTAAATGTTCAAAAATACGCCTTACAACCCGGTTTTTTCCTGAATGTATTTCTATACCTACCTGAGATTTATCACCATTCTCAACATAACTGACATTATCGGCGGCAATAACTCCGTCATCAAGTTCCACACCTTCGGCAATCTGCTCTAAATGTTCTTCTGCTACCGGCTTATCCAAAAATACGTGATATATTTTTTTTGTAAAATGTTTGGGGTGGGTAAGTTTTTTAGCCAGATCTCCGTCGTTGGTAAACAACAAAACACCAGTAGTATTTCGGTCGAGTCGTCCCACAGGATAGATTCTTTCTTCACAGGCACCTTTTATTAATTCCATTACTGTATGTTTGGCATGCGGATCACTCATCGTAGTTACCACATCTTTGGGTTTATTCAGCAACAGATACACCTTCTTTTCCGCATTAAGCCTTTTCCCTTTGTATCTTATATCATCACCCATCTTAACTATAGTGCCCATTTCGGTCACCACTTTTCCATTTACGGTTATCTCTCCTTTTTTTATCAGTTCATCGGCATCTCGCCTGCTGCAAACGCCTGCATTTGCAATAAATTTATTTAACCTCAGCTCTTCAAACCGCCCCTTGTTAAGTTTAAGATTTCTGCCCTGTGAGCCGCTAAACCTCTTTCCAGCTTTACCTTTTCTGTCCGAAAAATCACGTTTTCTGTCCATATCTGATTATAAGATTTAAATATTTTACAAAGGTGAGAAAAATTATATATCTTTATTCAAATTATATTTCTTTTTCGAAATTTAAACAACAAATAACATAAAACACTAATTAACATGACATTAATCAAATCTATTTCAGGAATCAGGGGGACCATTGGCGGACAACCAGGCGACGGGTTATCACCACTTGACATAGTAAGATTCACTACAGCATACGGTATTTGGGTGAAAAACAGAAACAAAAACAAGAAATGCAAAGTTGTTGTAGGGCGGGATGCCAGAATTTCAGGAGAAATGGTAAATAACATAGTAACAGGAAGCCTGCAGGGTATCGGTATAGATGTTGTAAATATCGGACTTGCCACAACTCCGACAACAGAACTTGCGGTAGTAAACGAAAAAGCTGATGGTGGAATTATCCTAACAGCAAGTCATAATCCCCGGCAATGGAATGCTTTGAAATTACTTAACGAAAAAGGTGAGTTTCTCACTGCCGACGATGGAAAAGAGGTTCTTTCAATTGCCGAAAAAGAAGATTTTAATTATGCTGACATTGACGACATAGGCAGATTGACTGAAAATGACACATATTCCGGTTTTCACATTCAGCATGTACTCGGCCTTGAACTGGTTGATGTTGATGCAATAAAAAAAGTAAACTTCACTGTCGCAATCGATTGTGTCAACTCTGTGGGAGGTATTGTCCTGCCTCCTCTTCTTAAGGCTTTAGGTGTAAAAGAAGTGATAGAACTTTATACTGAACCTAATGGTGATTTCCCTCACAATCCGGAACCTCTGCCCGAAAACCTGACCGAAATCTCAAAACTAATCAAAGAACGCAAAGCTGATGTCGGGTTTGTAGTCGATCCTGATGTAGACAGGTTGGCTATAGTTAACGAAGACGGCTCCATGTTTGGAGAAGAATATACACTTGTGGCTGTAGCCGATTACATACTTTCTCACAAACCTGGAAACACTGTTTCAAACCTGTCGTCAACTAGAGCGTTAAGTGATATTACAATTCAGCACGGAGGCAAATATTATTCTGCTGCCGTAGGAGAAGTTAATGTTGTAAGCAAAATGAAAGAGGTTGATGCCGTAATAGGCGGTGAGGGTAACGGAGGAGTTATTTATCCTGAAAGTCATTACGGCAGGGATGCTCTTACCGGAATAGGATTATTCCTTACACATCTTGCTAAATCAGGACTCAAATGCTCGGAATTAAGAGCTAAATATCCAGATTATCATATATCTAAAAATAAAATACAACTAACCCCCGATATCGATGTCGACAACATTCTACTTAAAATAAAAGAGAAATACTCTAAAGAAAAAATTACCGATATCGATGGTGTGAAAATTGACTTTCCCGACTCGTGGGTTCAGTTGCGAAAATCAAATACAGAACCAATAATCAGAATTTATGCCGAAGCAAAAACCGCAGAACTTGCCGACGAACTTGCCGGCATAATCATTAAAGATATTAAAGAGTTGATGGAATAAATCCACACTTCCTACTAAGTTTTTAGTTAATTTTTCCTAAAAGACTTGTCTATTAAAGAATATTTGAGTTATTTAACACTCGACTTTAAAAGGCAAGTCTTTTTATTTTATATAATTTTAATCCGGATCTGTGAAAAATTGTTTTTATGTTTAAGAACCCTTTTATTAGATGGGGAACGATAGTAATCGTTGCCGGTTTGGTAATATTTTTTGCCACAAGAAAAAAAATAATTGATACCAAAGAGATAACAGTTCCTGTTCAATTCGGGAAATTTGTTTCAGTAGTTTACTCCACCGGTCAGCTAAAAGCTGAGAACTCCACCTCAATCAATCTTCCTAAAGAGATATCAAGCAGGCGTCTGGGAATTTACGAAATTAAGGTCATCAGTCTTGTTGAGGAAGGAACTGTGGTTGATTCAGGCGACTGGGTTGCCACTCTTGATTACAGTGCCGTTGAGGAACAACGCAATAAATATTACGATGCGTGGGAACAGGCATACAATGCTTGGGAAGATGCCAAGCTTGATACCACACTTGAAATGAGCAACCTGCGAGATGATCTTCTGAACGGAAAAGTTCAGCTTGAAGAAAAGAAACTTATACTGAGCCAGTCAATTTATGAATCACCGGCAATTAAACGACAGGCAAAACTCGACGTTGAAAGAGCCGAACGTGATTTGAAGCAGAAAATAAGAAACTATAAAATTAAGAAAAAGCAGGGGGAGTACAAGGTTTACAGGAGTTGGGAAGAGGTAAAAACCGCAAAGGAGCGGCTTGATGATGTTGACAAACTTATAGAAAAACTTGAAGTAAAAGCTCCTAAACCTGGCATGGTAATATACAGCTATGACAGATTCGGCAAAAAAATAAAAGCAGGCTCGTCAATAAGTCGTTGGCGCCCCAAAATAGCCGAACTACCAGACCTTACATCAATGATATCGAAATCTTTTATTAACGAAATCGACATCTCTAAAATTAAAACAGGGCAACCCGTTAAAGTCGGTATAGATGCTTTCCCTGAAAAACATTTTGACGGCGAAGTCACATCTGTTGCCAACATCGGTCAGGTACTGCCCGGCGGAGATTCAAAAGTGTTTGAGATAACAATAAAGGTGAAGGGCTCCGATCCTGACCTGAAACCGGCAATGACCACCAGCAACATAATAACAACTGATGTTCTCGACAGTGTTCTGTTTATTCCTCTCGAAGCAGTTTTTGCCAACGATACGGTTCAATTCGTTTACATAAAAAATGATGATGAAATCACAAAGCAAATAATTGATCCGGGTGAGGAAAACGAAAATTACGTTGTTGTAAACAACGGACTTGAAAAAAACATGACACTCATGCTTAACGAACCCAAGGATGCTGGCAAACTACCCTTGAAAGGTGCTGAAATTTACGAACAAATTTTGCAACGAAAAAAAGAGAAACTTGATAAGCTTAAAGAAAAGATAAAAGAAACAGAGGCCGAAAAACAAACTAATAAAGAGCCTCTTCCGGGAAATGCAACTATCATCACTGACAAGCATTAATACCATTGCAATGAAAAACATCAATCATCCGATATATTTGTACCGCAGATACATTCATGATGTAATAATTGCCATGGAGGCAATTATGGCTAATAAAATGAAATCGTTTTTAACAGCCCTTGGTATAATGTTTGGGGTAGCTGCGGTTATCAGCATGCTAGCAATAGGCAAAGGTGCACAACAAGAAGTTCTGGAGCAGATAAAACTTGTGGGTGTTAACAATATCATAATAACCCCAAGCAGCCAGTCATTGCTTTCAGCCGATGCAGGCAATACAGGTACAGAAGATAATAAATCGAGAAAAAAAAGATTCTCACCAGGACTGACAATGCTCGATGCCCTGGCCATAAAAAAAGTTATCCCGACAGTACACAAAATAACTCCTGTTATCTCAATGAGCTACTATGCCATTAAAGAAGGTAAGAGTTACCCTGTTGTTCTCGACGGAGTATCTCCGGAATATTTCAAACTACTGAATATGAATATAGAGCTTGGGAAAAGTTTTACCGATGCCCAGGCTCAGAAAGGTGTTCCGGTTTGTGTCATAGGTGCCAATATCAGAAATCATTTTTTCAATCAGGACAACCCCGTGGGACAATATATAAAATGTGGCAAAGTATGGCTGAAGGTAATCGGTGTTATTGAAAAACGGGACTTCACAGCATCAGCAACCGATGAAATGGGAATCAGCAGCAGTGATAACAGAATAATTGTTCCTGCAAAAACACTGCTTAGGCGATTTAAAGATCGAGCGGCAATAAAACCTGAAACTATGAACAGAATGGTAGGCGGAGGAGTTATAATTGTTTTCGGCGGCCCCAACAATGGAGACAACACGGCTTCGGACAAAGCCAAAGAACGACACGATCAGCTGGATAAAATCATTGTTCAGGTAAAAGAGACAGAACAACTGGCTGCAACAGCCAATATAATTAAACGCCTGTTACTGCGCCGCCATTCCGATCTATATGATTTTGAAGTTACGGTCCCTGAGCTACTGTTAAAACAACAGCAGAAAACCAACGAAATATTCAATATTGTTCTGGGTGCCATAGCCGGGATATCGCTCATCGTAGGTGGAATAGGCATTATGAACATCATGCTTGCATCAGTATGGGAAAGGATACGCGAGATAGGAACCCGGCAGGCTATAGGAGCTTCACGTAAAGATATTATCGTTCAGTTCCTGGCCGAATCAACACTTATCAGTGTACTGGGAGGAATCATCGGGGTATTTCTGGGTATCGGCCTTGCTCATCTTATCGAATTCACAGCTGATATAAAAACTATTGTATCCTTCTTCTCGGTAATTGTCGCATTCTTTGTATCTGCAACAGTAGGAATTGTTTTCGGATACCTGCCGGCTAAAAGAGCCGCAAGTCAGGATCCGGTAGAATCATTACGTCAATAAAATGATAAAAAAATGAAAAAAACAAGCTTCATATTTCTGTTCGTAATTATTTTCCACACGCTTCCTAAGGCACAACAAAACATTACTAAACAAGGTGTTACTCTTGACATGACTTTAGATGACGCTATCAGTCTTGCAATGAAACAATCACTGTACAGTTTCAGGGCCAAAAACATGTATCTGGCAAGATACTGGGCTTACCGGAGCTACAAGGCTACCAAACTGCCTGCCTTACGCCTAAACACAACACCCTTTGCATACAGTCAGTCGGTATCGTCCGAATACGATTTCAACACCGGCGATTACCGTTTTGTTCCGTACGAACGCTTGTCATCAAACCTGGGACTCACATTACAGCAGAACGTCACAATAACCGGAGGAACATTAAGTCTGGAATCAAATGCCAGAATGATAAAAAACAGTGACGGTGATGCCGAATTTACTTCAGTACCTTTCTCAATCAATTTCAGGCAACCATTAAACGGTTACAACAAATTCAGATGGATGTCGAGAATTGAACCCCTTAAATTTGAAAAAGCAAAAAAAGATTTTCTTGTTGAACTGGAAAACATCAGAATAAGAGTAACTGATGCGTTTTTCAATGTTGTAATGTCGGAGATAAACCTGAAAATTGCTGAAACAAACTACAGCAATGCAGATACACTTTTCAGAATAGGAAAAGGAAGATTTGAAATAGGAACAGTTACTCAGGATGAATTGCTCGACCTCGAACTTTCCCTGCTGAATTCAAACCTGTCGGTTACAAAAGCCAAAATATCACTCAAACAAACACGCTCGGCTCTCAACTCTCTTCTGGGACTTGAAAAAGACATTACAATAAAATGCATAGTACCCGATAAAATCCCTGATTTGCAGGTTGATGTAAACGAAGTAATGAAGTATGTTTTAAACAACAACCCCGACCTTCTGGGATATGAACAACAACTACTTGAAGCGAACCGCAGAATTGCTGAAACCCGGGCAAGCGGGATAAATGCAACTGTTCAGGCCAATATTGGTATAAACAAATGGGCAATGGATCTGGATGAGCTTTATACTTCTCCTTTTGGGAATGAGAAAGGTGTTTCCGTTGGCCTGCAAATGCCTATTCTCGACTGGGGTGAACGAAAAGGGAAGATAGAGATGGCTAAATCAGACAGAGACGTAACCGAAGCCGCAATACGCCAGCAACGTATCGATCTGGAACAATCAGTAATAATACAGGTGATGGAGTTCAACGTCCAGAACGAACAGGTAAGAATATCAGCGAAAGCAGATACTGTGGCACAGCTGGGTTACGACGTAACAAAACAACGTTTCATGATTGACAAAGTAGATGTGATCAAACTGAACTCGGCACGAAATTCACTTGATCAGGCACGACGTAACTATGTAAACTCCCTTGCCCAATATTGGAAAGGATATTTCAACATACGAAAATTGACATTGTTTGACTTTGAAAACAACAAATCCCTGCTCGACGAGCTGGATAGTCTTTTGCAACAATAATCTGTGTTTATGCAACTTAAAAAGAAACATATCGTTTATGCCGTTTCCGTTCTGGCTGTCATAACTTTACTCATAGCCGGCCCATGGAGACATGCTGACTCAAATGAAAAAAACGTTAAGGTAATAAAAGGAACATTTGAAACATATATTACCGAGATAGGCGAACTCAAAGCACAAAAATCACTCAACATTACAGTACCGGAAGTTTTATTCCGACGTGAACTTGACATCTGGGAACTCAAAATCCTTGACATTGTCGAGGAGGGTAAAATCGTAAAAAAAGGCGATCATGTAGCAACCCTCGATCCCACCAATGTTGTAGAAGAGTTGAAAGATGTTACTACAAAACTCGATGATTATTACAATAAACTTGAAACAGCAAAACTCGACTCCAGCCTTTCTCTCTCTGCGGCAAGAGATGCCATACAAAAAGCAAAAGACGAGGTTCTCGACAAAGAAATAAAGGTAGAACAGTCGGTATACGAATCAAAAGCGGTACAGAGACAGGCAAAACTTGAACTGGAGCAGGCCAAAAGGTCTCTTGACAGGTCAAAAAGAAACCTTGAACAAAAAAGAAGAAAACACAAAGTAATTATTAACCGATACAACACGAAAATAAAGAAATATGAAGAGCGTAAAAACCTCTATCTGAAACTACAAAGACAACTCAACATAAAGTCACCTGCCGACGGCATGATTGTTTACGGATGGAGTTATGACGGCAGAATCAGAGCGGGCTCCCGTGTTGGCCCCTGGGCTCCGTTAATTGCAACTCTTCCCGACCTCTCAACTCTGATGTCGGAAATAAATGTAAAAGAAGTAAACATAGCCAAGATTGCTGTTGGTAATAAAGTAAGAATTACTATTGATGCATTTCCCGATAAAACATTCACCGGCAGAGTGATAAAAATAGCCAATATTGGCAAAGAGATACCCGGCGAATATCAGAACGGGTTCAAAGTAGAGGTGAAACTTGACCCTTATCACGAAGATTTACTCCCGGGAATGACCACAACAAACACCATTATAACAGGCACATGGAAAGACGCACTGATGGTTCCCAAAAGTGCCGTGTTTGGAATCGACTCTGTAAAGTACGTATTCAAACGTTCCGGTTTGTCTACTGTTAAACAGAAAATAAAAACGGGAGGAGAAAACGAAGATTATTTCAGAATTACATCAGGATTAAATGAAGGTGATATTGTTGTAATAAAAAATAACATCTGATCTCCGTCTTTTTAGAACAAAATACTTTTAATTTCGTAATTAATACAGGGTGTATTATTTTTAAGCCTGATTAATTCCGGAAAATAACAACCTCCGAATTAA
>JAADEM010000084.1 GCA_013153405.1 Chlorobiota bacterium | reverse complement strand
ATCCAGAGTTGCTTCACAAACCACTTCAACCTGAGTGTCGCTTATTTTGTTGAGATAGAACTTCCATGTTACATGCTGTTCCATCTGTGCAAAAACAGAAAGCACGGAGAGTAACAGTGTTAAAGAAAACAGTAGTCTTTTCATCTTTTCCGGTTTAATATTAGAGTATTGTTCACAGTCCCGTGTCGGGGCAGTAAAAATACAAAAAAAAGCATGATTTAAAAGTTCCTTCAGCCTTTTTAAAAGTCTGTAAATTACTTTATTGTTATTTAATATGAATTAGTATTAAATAGTGTGAACAAGTAAGCAACATCAGTGTAATGATAACAGATGGAAGTTTGATTTTATAAAATAAAAAAAGGTTAGCCTATTTCAGGCTAACCTTTTTTTTGTCTTTATCAAGAATCTCGTATTCGAGAAAACCTAGAGAATCTGCAGGTACTACCTTAAGCTTCATGCTGTATTTTAATTTCCATTTTAACGTAATGGAAGGGAATCCCCTTTTAAGATAAGCATATACTATCGGGTGTACTCTTAGCGTCATTTTCTTCAGTTGCAGCTTTTCTACAGCATACCGGACGGCATTTTCTATCTCCTCGGGCAATAAGATTGCGGGAGCGCTTTTACCGGTGCCCAGACATGTAGGACAAGTCTCCTCCGTTTCTATGTGCATTTCCGGTCTTACTCTCTGCCGGGTTATTTGCATCAAGCCGAATTTGCTTAACGGAAGTATATTGTGTTTAGTTCGGTCCAGCGACATGGCCTCTTTCATTTTCTCAAAGACCTTTTGTTTGTTTTCGTTGGACTGCATGTCGATGAAATCAACAACAATAATACCGCCCATATCTCTCAGGCGCAGCTGACGGGCAATTTCCTCTGCCGCAGCCAGGTTTACCTCAAGGGCATTTGACTCCTGGTTGGAAGTCGATTTTGATCGGTTGCCGCTGTTGACATCAATTACATGGAGCGCTTCTGTGTGTTCAATTATCAGATATGCTCCGTTTTTAAAGGAAACTGTTTTGCCGAACAATGATTTGATTTGGCGTTCTATCGAGAATTGTTCGAAAATAGGGGTGTTTCCTCTGTATAGTTTTACAATTTTTTGACGATCAGGGGCTATCAGGCCCACATAATCTTTAACCTCCTTGTATATTTCAGGAGAGTTTACATAAACAGAATTAAAAGATGGATTTAAAATATCGCGAAGCATTGCCGACGTTCTGCCAATTTCACCGATTACAAGACCCGGTGTTTTCACGTCGTATATTTTGGCACTGCTGTCTTCCCATCTTTTTACCAACATTTTAAGTTCCTGATCCAGTTCAGCTACCATTTTGCCTTCTGCTACGGTACGTACTATCACACCGTAATTTTTGGGCTTGATGCTTTGAAGCAGGCGCTTTAATCGTTGGCGTTCTTCTGCCGATTCAATTTTCTGACTTACCGAAACCTTATCTGCGAATGGCATTAGAACCAGGTTTCTTCCGGCCAGAGATAATTCTGATGTCAAACGAGGCCCTTTGGTTGAAATGGGCTCTTTTGCAATTTGAACTAAAACCTCTTGTCCTGTAGTTAATACGTCTGCAATAGCACCGTGTTTATTGATGTCGTTTTCCGGTTTAAGCTTGTGTAAAGCTACTACTCCCTTTTTGTTTCGTGTTATATTCAGAAACTTGTTAAGAGTTTTAAATTGCGGACCCAGGTCGTGATAATGCAAAAAGGCATCTTTTTCATATCCTACATCCACAAATACAGCATTCAGACCGGGCATTATCTTTTTTACTCTTCCGAGATAGATGTCGCCAACAGTAAACTGTATGTTGCTTTTCTCTTTTTTCAGTTCAACCAATCGTTTGTCTTCAAGCAAAGCGATTGATATCTGCTTGGGAGTTACATCAACAAATAGTTCTGCATTCACTACAAGAATTTAAATTAATATTTCAAAGAACTTACCCCGCTTTTCAGGGTTTATACTACTAAACAACAAAACAGAAAGCAGTAACTTTCTGTTTGTTGAAATTCACTAAAGAAGCGAAATGTTATTTCTTCTTCTTATGTCTGTTTTTTCTGAGCCTTTTTTTACGCTTATGCGTAGCCATCTTATGTCTCTTTCTCTTTTTCCCGCTTGGCATAATTTTAAAAATTAAAAGTTTACAAATTACTTAACGTTGTTCTTTACCTTTGTAACAAATGATTTTGAAGGCTTGAACGAAGGAATGAAATGTTCAGGAATAATGATAGTTGTATTTTTTGATATGTTACGAGCAGTTTTTTCAGCTCTTTTCTTAACAACAAAACTACCAAATCCTCTTAAATATACATTTTTACCTTTTACCAGTGAGCCCTTAATGGTCTCCATAAAAGCTTCTACAGTCTTTTGAACTGTAACCTTCTCAATTCCAGTATTCTTGGAAATCTCATTAACGATGTCAGCTTTTGTCATTTCGTATAAAATTATTTAATTATCAATTGTTTACAAATGTTTTTACTGCTTAATAGCAGAGTGCAAAGATAAATGTTTTATCAAAATAAAAAAACAAAATGGCTTTTTTTGACCTTTTTTTAAGATGATTAAAGATTTGTATTCTTTTGTTGCTATGGAGATTAACTTTAATTATGATATGTTATTTTGCCTTATATGTAGTAGTGTTTTATCAGAACAATAATAAAACATCAAACTCCTTGATTTGTATAACACTAAAATTTTGTAATTTTAGCGTGCATATCAAAGAATAGTAAGATGTCTGTTAATAAAGTTATTTTAGTAGGAAATGTAGGTAAGGATCCGGAGGTTCATTACATTGAAGACGGACTTGCAGTGGCCAGGTTTCCGCTGGCTACATCGGAGCGGGGATTTACAACCCGTGATGGCCGTGAGATTCCTGAGCGTACAGAATGGCATAATGTGGTTGCCTGGAGACGTTTGGCCGGGATTGTTGAGAAATATGTGAAAAAAGGAACACAACTGTATATAGAAGGTAAGATTCGTACCAGCTCTTATGAAGACAAGGATGGTATAAAAAGATACCGAACCGAAATATATGCCGATGTAATGCAGCTTCTTGGCAGTAAGGAAAGCAACCCTGCATCGCAGGGCCAAAACAATACAGCAACAGCTTCTCCCGGAAGTGTTGATTCCGGAGGGGTTAGTTCCGGGCTTAATACCGGTAGTTCGCAAGTGCAAAGTACATCCGAAGAGCCGGATGATGATCTTCCGTTTTAATTTTTTTAATTAAATATAATTCTGATTGGAAACAGTATTTCTGCCATATTTTATCGAAATTACATTTCTTCCCTTTACTATGGGAACGGCTGTAAGCATTGTTGTTTGTGTTTTGTTACTTGCCTTATCGGCATCCATATCGGGAGCTGAAATTGCTTATTTTTCGCTTACCCCGAAAGATCTGGAAGAGATAAAAAAACATGAGTCGAAAACCAACAAGCTGATACTGAAACATCTGAAACATCCGGAGCTTCTTCTTGCTACAATACTTATCGGAAATAATTTTGTTAATGTGGGTATCGTTATGCTAACCACATTTATTGTGAGCTCTCTGGTAACTTTTGGTTCATCCACCACATTGCAGTTTATTATTGAAGTGGTGGGAATAACGGGATTAATACTTCTTTTCGGAGAGATTATTCCCAAGGTTTATGCTTCCTATTTTTCAAAAAAGTTTGCAAGTATCATGGCTTATCCGCTGATGATTATGATAAGCCTTTTTAAGCCATTGGGTGTGATACTGGTTAAGTCAACTAATCTGGTAAACAAACGTCTGGCAAAGAAACAGCGTGCACTTTCGATGGATGAGCTTTCACATGCAGTAGAGCTTACTTCATCCGATATTGAGGAAGAGAAGGAGTTGCTCGAGGGAATTGTGAAATTCTCGAATATAAAGGCCGAAGAGATAATGACTCCCCGTGTTGATGTTGTTGACCTGGACATTAAATGGGATTTTAAAAAAGTGCTGCACATTATTGTTGAGTCCGGGTTTTCTCGTTTGCCGGTATATGAGGATACGCCCGATAATATAAAAGGTATACTATATGTGAAAGACCTGTTGCTGCACATCGATAAGGATGCATCGTTCAGATGGCAGACGCTGATGAGGGAGGCTTATTATATTCCTGAAACAAAAATGATAAATGACCTTTTACGTGAGTTTCAGGAACACAAGATACATATGGCAATTGTGGTTGATGAGTATGGTGGAACATCCGGTATTGTTACGCTGGAGGATGTGATTGAGGAAATTGTTGGAGAGATAAGTGATGAGATGGATGTTGATGAGGATTCGTACCGGAAACTACCTGACGGTACATACATATTTGAGGGAAAAACATTGTTGAATGATTTTTTTAAAATTACCGACATTGACGAAACAGTATTTGATGATGTAAGAGGAGATGCCGAAACACTGGCCGGGCTTTTACTTGAAATAAAAGGTGCTATGCCGGCCAAAAATGAAGAGATTACCTTTGATAATTTTAAATTTACAATTCTTGCAGCTGATAACAGAAGAATAAAAAAACTCAGTTTCAAACGAATTGAAGAAGATAATGATAACGCGGATAATCAGGAAAAACATAAGCAATGAAAAGTAACAGGTATCTTTTGTTTTTAAGTATAGTTACAGTAATCCTCTATTCCTGTGGCAGAGATTACACGCCCAGGGAACCTGGCTATTTCCGTATCGATCTTCCTGAAAAAAAATATGTGCTCATGGATTCCGTATATCCATATTCGTTTGAGATGCCTGAATACACTCAGCTTAAAACCGACAAGTATCATCCCGACACTTATAACTCAAACCTTGTTTTTCCCCGTTTAAAAGCAACATTACACCTTACTTATTTCAAAGTAAACGGAAATATTGACGGACTGTTTGAAGATAACCGGAAAATGGTGTATAAGCATACGATAAAAGCTGATGCCATAAACGAACAGTATTATGAAGATACGGTAAAGCATGTTTACGGAGCACTTTATGAGATAAAAGGAAATGCGGCTTCTTCCGTTCAGTTTTATGTGACTGACAGTACTCAGCATTTTCTGAGAGGAGCTCTTTATTTTAACACAAAACCAAATAAGGATAGTCTTGCACCGGTGATACAGTTTGTTGAAGAGGATATAATTCACCTCATTGAAACTCTTTCCTGGAAATGATCTGAAAAATTAGCTATGCCACTTTACTTTCAAACAACTGCCGGTGAAGGAAATAAAATAGCCGTTTGGCATATTACCGAATCGTATGGCGAACTTTGCAAAATGGTGGATGTCAGCCGGGAAGAAAAGGATAAGGTTGAGTCCTTTCGTCTTGAATCAAGGAAAAAAGAGTGGATGGCAGTCCGGGTACTTGTAAAGCGGTTGTTGGGCGAATACCATAAAATATTTTATACTCCGACAGGTGCTCCTTACTTTAAATCACTGAATAAAAGGCTTGGTATTACACATACAAACGGTTATGCAGGTATTGCAACGGGCAATGAACCCGTAGCTTTAGATATGGAAAAGGCATCGCCCAGAATAGGGCGGGTTTATACACGGTTTGTTAATGAGAATGAAATGTCTTTTATAAAAAAAGAGGATAACCGTATCGGATATTTTAATCTTATCTGGACCGCAAAAGAGACGCTATTCAAGCTTTACGACCGTCAGGATGTTATTTTTAAAGATAATCTTAATATCAGGCCTTTCAATTTGTCCGGTGAAGGACATATTACTGCTGATGTGATTTTTGAGGATTTGAAAGAGATGGTGGAGATGCACTATCGTATTTTTCCTGATTTTACTCTTACATGGTATGAAAAAAGGATAAAATGATATACGAAAACATATTATCGAAAACAAAAAAAGGTAAAAAGCAGATTGCCCTGCTGATTGATCCGGATAAAACGGATATACAGGGAGTTGAAAGATTGTTGGAAACGGTAAATGAGACACCTCCGGATATGGTGTTGGTTGGGGGGAGCCTGATATCGGATAATACTGGAGATGTAGCAGGTTTGCTGAGAGAAAATGTTTCAGTTCCGGTATTGCTGTTCCCCGGCAGCAGTATGCAGGTGACTCCGGATGCTGACGGAATTCTTTTCCTTTCTCTACTGTCGGGACGTAATCCGGAATTTCTTGTGAGCCATCATGTTTCTTCAGCACTGGTTATTAAGGCTTCCGGAATGGAAGTGATATCTACAGGGTATATTCTTGTTGATGGAGGGAAAGTGTCATCGGTGGAATATATGAGTAATACCAGACCTGTACCGTCCGACAAAACGGATATCTCGGTGGCGACTGCGGTTGCGGGTGAAATGATGGGAATGAAAATGATATACTTAGAAGCAGGAAGCGGTGCACTGATGCCGGTGCCGGAGGAAATGATATCGGGAGTAAAGAGAAACTTATCTGTACCACTGGT
The DNA here is from genome assembly GCA_013153405.1 of Chlorobiota bacterium. Lineage (GTDB taxonomy): Bacteria > Bacteroidota > Bacteroidia > Bacteroidales > Marinilabiliaceae > JAADEM01. The sequence goes on along the minus strand of JAADEM010000084.1, from coordinate 10,735 downwards.
TGTGGGCGGAGGCCTCAATACTGAAGAAAAACTTCTTTCTGCTCTTAATGCAGGTGCTGATATTGTTGTTGTTGGGAATGCATTTGAAAATAAGCCGGAACTGCTTAAAGAGTATGTAGCAATAGTCAGAAATTTCTGACGGTAATGGTACAAAGTAACAGGAATGAAAAAAACGCACGAAACCCTGAAGGCTATTCGTGCGTTTATATTTTTGTAGTGTCATTAAGCAGATTAAAACTATCTGCTCAGCTTTTTCAGTCTTTGTTTTACCCTGTCTATTATTTTTTCAACATCTTTAACCGGAATATTGTGAATGTCAGCAATTTCCACTGTTGTGAGTTTAACAAAAACATAATGATCAATTACCGATCTTGTAAGCTCCGGGAGGTCACTGTAAACTTTTCCTATCAGCATTTTGTCTTCACGAGATAATTTGTTTTTATCCGGAAGTTCAAAGCTTTCGCTAATGTCAATAAAGTGTTCTTCCTGCAAAAGTATAATCTCTTCTTTTTCTTTGGGCTGGTATGATATGTCGTCAAGCTCCTCCATTAATATAGGCTCACCGTCGGCATTGATAGTGTAATCTTCTTCCAGGTCTTTTAGCTCTTCTTTAAGCAGGTTTTCAACCGATATTCTTTTTCCCGAATGTTTTTCCCTGATGTTGTCAAGCAATTCTCTGGAAATAGCAAGCATTTTAATTTTCAGTTCTTTATCATCGGTAAGTTTATCGTGGAATTCTTCAAATATTCTCAGGTAAACTTCGTCGGTTATTTCATCGGCAGAGTATGTACCTTTGGGAATTATTCCTTTTATTTCCCACTGGCGGATTTTGTGAGATACCAGTTTCTTTAATTCCGGTAAAAATTCTGAAAGTAGTTTGTTAAACTCAGATTTATCGTTTTTTGTTTTATGAGCTTTCAGATTGTTAAGATTTACTTTTGCTGTCATTTTTTCACCCTCCTTTTGTTTATGTATTGAGTATTTTCAATATATAAATTGACAAAGAGTGTACCAATGATGATTTTGCCGGGTTTTAGTGAAAAAATGTCGTATCTGACTTGGTTTTAATGACGTTTTTGTAAATACGTCACTATTTTCCTCTTATAAGAGTTATGGAGCCGTTAAGTTTGTATTTTTCATTCTCAAGATAACCTTCTGCTTCAATTACATAAAAGTATACTCCCGGAGCAGCCTGACCTTTACCAATTGTACCGTCCCAACCCAGGCCGGGCTGAGTAGATGAGTAGACTCTACGGCCCCAGCGATTGTAAATGTCTATTCTGTATTTTTTCAATGATCGGTAGGCAACCCTGAATTCGTCGTTTATTCCGTCTCCGTTAGGTGTGAATACATTAGGCACCTGAAGATCTGATTCGAAAATCACTATTTCCTGGGGTTCAGAGGTGTCCTCACAACCACTTACTTCGTTTACTACATGCAGAATATTCAGATAAGTACCTGGTATCTGGTATGTATGCAGAGGGTTCGGTTCAAAAGCTCTGCCGTCCTCTCCGAAGGTCCATTCATATACCAGATTGTGACCTTTGGTCGAATCACTGTAAAAACGGACGACCAGTGGAGCAGAGTGTTTTTTCGTAGTGTCCATTTCGTTGGCAATTCCCCTTCCTTCAGGTTCCTGTCGAAACCCTGCTTTAACCGCGATAGCAATGTAATGTAGCGATGCTGATTCTTCGGCACCAAGCCTTGTGCTGACAGTGACTGAAATGTCAGAGTCTTCAACAGGGGCATCAATGCTGATTTGTTGTTCTGATTTATCAGATGCCGGATTGTTTTCGTCCGGACCTTCAGGAGCAGAAGTCCATTTGTAAGTGAGCTGATAATCGACACTCACAGATGTTCCGTTTGCCGGATCGTAATAGTTTAAAGGTTTTGTAGTGTTACTGGCATTTAAAACAAGGCTGAAGCAGTTTTCTGATACTGTTTCTATCTCCACATCCGAAATTTGTGGTTGAAATGTCCAGCAGGTGTAATCTTGGGTGTTGCCTGCTCCGTCGTCTGCTGTTACCCTGTAGCCGGTCTCCTGCAATCCGGATATGGAGGATGTTGTTCCGGATTCGGAGCTGACAAAAATATCAAATGCATTAGTAGCAGGATTGTATCTGTTCCACGTAAAAGTATACGGGCCGCCGGAGAGTGAAATGTTGAGTGTTGCCGTATTAATGTCTGTGTAAAAAAATACAGGGTCATTTGTGTTGCCTGAAGGGTAGTTTGTCGGTTCTGAGTAAATCGCTTCAGGCGATGTGATTTGCGATGTTAATGAAAATGGAAACAACAGCAATGATACAATCAAAAGTACAATTTCCGGCAAACGATACTTATGTGTCGGATTGAATAGCTCGGTTATTTTTGTTTTATAAGTCATGTGTTAATGCTCTGTTCCGTTTTTAAATATTTTAAATACTTAAGAAGCAATTTGTCCGGTATTGGTTCGAAATAAAAGATGTACATAAATATAATGCCTTTCAAAGCTATAATATTTCTTTGTTATCATCTAATTTTTATAGCTGATTTTGAACTTGCGCAGTTTAACTTTGTTATTTTTGTAACGTAAAAAAACAAAGATATTGTGCAAGATTACCTAGAAGGACTTAATCCAGCCCAGAAAGAAGCAGTACTGAATACCGAAGGCCCGTCTTTGGTAATAGCAGGTGCCGGCTCAGGCAAAACACGGGTACTTACTATGCGTATCGCCCATCTTTTATCGAAAGGAGTGGCACCTTACAGGATTTTGGCTCTTACTTTTACCAATAAGGCTGCTAAAGAAATGCGAAAAAGAATAGCTCAGATTGTGGGTGAGAATGTGGCACGATATCTCTGGATGGATACTTTTCATTCTGTTTTTGCCCGGATTTTACGTCTTGAGTCAAAAAGACTCGGATATCCTTCCTCCTATACTATTTATGATGCCCAGGATTCAAAAAATCTTATTAAGTCCATCGTGAAACAAATGAATCTTGACAGCAAAATTTACAAACCGGGTGAGGTAATGTCGAGAATCTCGTGGGCAAAAAACAATCTGATAACGCCAAATGTGTATAAAAACGACAGCCGTATTTATGAAAAGGACAGATTGTCGCGAAAACCACTTATTGGTGATATTTATATCCGGTATGCCCGGGAATGTTATAAAAACGGGGTGATGGACTTTGATGATTTGCTGCTAAATACAAATATCCTTTTTAAGAACAATCCGGATGTGCTTGAAAAGTATCAGAAACAGTTTGATTATATTCTGGTGGATGAGTATCAGGATACAAATTATTCTCAATATATGATAGTAAAGCAGCTTGCTGCAGCTCATAAAAATGTGTGTGTTGTGGGCGACGACGCTCAGAGTATATATAGTTTCAGGGGTGCGAAAATCGAAAATATATTAAGTTTCAGAAATGATTATCCGGGATATAAATTGTTTAAACTGGAACAGAATTACCGTTCTACAAAAAATATTGTAAATGCGGCAAACAGCATAATCCACCGTAATTCGAATCAGATACGGAAGACTGTTTTTTCGGAAAAACAGGAAGGAGAAAAAATAAAAGTTATAAGTGCCTATTCCGATGTTGAAGAGGGGCTGATAATTGCCAATGAAATATTTGAGGCCAGGATGCGGAATCAGGCCTCCTTTAATGATTTTGCAGTGCTTTACCGTACAAATGCACAGTCGAGAATTATTGAAGAGGCTTTGAGAAAAAAGAATATGCCGTATAAGATTTACGGCGGTACATCATTTTATCAGAGAAAAGAGATAAAAGATATGCTGGCTTACTTTCGTCTGGTTGTTAATCCTAACGACAGTGAATCATTGAAACGTATAATTAATGTGCCGGGACGAGGAATAGGAAAGACTACCCTCGAAAAACTTGAGACATTTTCGGACAGAACAGGAATGACACTGTGGGGCGTACTTACGAGCCAGGGGCTTAGCGGAGCGGGTTTTAATACAGGAACTCTGAAAAAACTGAAAGCCTTTACCGTTATGATACAGGAATTCCGTGATATGCTCGAATCAGCCAATGCTTATGAACTGGCAGATAAAATTGCTGATGTGAGTGGAATGCGTAAATTGTTTCAGACAGATACTTCGATAGAAGGACAGGGACGCCTTGAGAATATTGAAGAGCTTTTGAATGGTATAAAAGAGTTTTCGGAAGAAAGAGAAGAGGAGGGTACAGGAAACAATATGGTCGATTTCCTTTCAGAAGTTTCATTGCTTACCGATCAGGATACCGAAAAAGAGGATAACAAGGACAGAGTCACACTTATGACAATTCATTCGGCAAAAGGTCTTGAGTTCAGATTTGTATATATAGTCGGGGTTGAAGAGGGGCTGTTCCCTTCGGCAATGTCACTTGAATCAAACACAGCTCTTGAAGAGGAGAGACGGTTGTTTTATGTGGCACTTACCAGAGCCGAGGAGAAAGCTACGATATCGTTTGCCAAATCAAGGTATAAGTTCGGGGAGCTTACATTCAGCAAGCCGAGCCGGTTTATAGGTGAAATAGATCAGCAGTTTCTGGAACTGTCAGGTGATGCTTTTATGCCAACGGCCCGGACAGGTAAGGAGCGGGGAGTGCGGGGCTCGTTTCAGTCGCGCAATAATGTGCGTGGGAACCAAAGACCTGCATACAATTTTAAGCTTAAGAATGATAAAAACAGTGAAAAAAAGACTTCGTTTAGTTACTCCGGTGGAAAGTCAGGTACAATAAAAGAGGGCATGACTGTCCTTCACGAAAGATTCGGGAAAGGCATAGTGCTTGATGTATCGGGTGAAGCTACAAATGCAAAGGCCACCGTTATGTTCGATAATGCTGGCCAGAAACAATTATTGCTTAAATTTGCCAAACTTAAAATTTTGAGTTAGTTTTGTCTCAAAGAGTAGTATGACAGCCCGCTCGGTTTATTAAGTACTTTCAGATTTGCTTCAGTAAAAACAGGCAAAAACCGCAACAAAGATTAATGTTTTTCATAATTAAAGTTTGAAAAATTCATACGGTGGAAAGCCGTACATTTTATAATAAATATGGATTATAACTCGACAAGAAAGAAGCTTGTTCTTCCGGAATATGGCAGACATATTCAGAAAATGGTAGATCATGCGCTTACCATTGAAGACAGAGAGGAACGAAAAAAAGCAGCTCAGACAATAATCTCGGTAATGGGAAATATGTTTCCTCATTTGCGCGATGTGAGTGATTTTAAACATAAATTGTGGGATCATCTGGCTATAATGTCAGACTTTAAGCTTGATATTGATTTTCCGTACGATCTGCCCAAAAGGGAAAATCTTTATACAAAGCCCAAAAGAGTACCCTACAACGACCGTAAAATTATTTATCGTCATTATGGAAGTTTAGTTGAGCAGCTAATAAAAAAAGCAATTGAACTGGAAGACGAAGAGGAAAGGAAGCAGCTTATAATGCTTATTGCTGCTCATATGAAAAAGGCATTGTATTACTGGAACAAGGATAGTGTTACCGATGACCGTATATTTGACGACATAAAGAAAATGTCGGGTGGAAAGCTGGTGGTAGAGGAAGGTGCGGTTATTCCCGATTACAGGGAAAATAACTATCGTAACCGCAAAAAAAACCAGCAGAAAAAAAGAAATCAAAACAAAAAAAACATATCTTAAGGGAAAAATTTATGGGTTTCTCTTATGAGTAGTTTTGTAATTGAAGGAGGCAGAAAGCTTCACGGTGAAATATATCCCCAGGGTGCAAAAAATGAGGCATTACAGGTAATTTGTGCCACACTCCTGACCCCTGAAGAGGTTATAATTAAGAATATTCCCGACATCCTTGATGTCAATAATTTAATAGAACTCCTGTCAGAGCTTGGCGTTGTGGTCAGAAAGCTTGAGCCGGGAGTTTTTTCGTTTAAAGCTGAAGACGTAAATGTTGATTTTCTTCAGACAAAAGAGTTTAGTAAAAGAGCATCATCGCTTAGGGGATCGGTAATGATAATCGGACCTTTGCTGGCTCGTTTCGGAAGAGCCTATTTCCCGAAGCCCGGTGGTGATAAAATTGGCCGTCGGAGACTTGATACTCACTTTGTTGGCTTCGAGAAACTTGGAGCTACGTTTGAGTTCGATTCCAAAGACTTTTTTTATACCGTTCGTGCCGATAAAATGAAAGGTGCTTACATGCTTCTTGATGAAGCTTCGGTGACAGGTACGGCAAATATTCTGATGGCTGCGGTTATGACACCGGGAAAAACCACAATTTACAATGCTGCCTGTGAACCATACGTTCAGCAACTTAGTATTATGCTCTCGTCGATGGGGGCAAAAATAGAAGGTATAGGTTCGAATCTGCTTACCATAACCGGAGTAGAGTCCCTGGCAGGATGTACACATACAATACTTCCCGATATGATCGAGGTTGGAAGTTTTATTGGGATGGCAGCAATGACAGGTTCCGAAATAACCATAAAGAATGTTGGGCTTGAACATCTCGGAATTATTCCTCTTTCATTTCGCCGGATGGGAATTACTATAGAAGAGGAAGGTGATGATATCCGGATACCTGCACTTGACAGATATGAGATTGAAACATTTATCGACGGATCGATAATGACTATTGCCGATGCTCCGTGGCCCGGACTTACTCCCGACCTGCTCAGTGTGTTTCTGGTTGTGGCTACACAGGCTAAAGGCAGTGTGCTGATTCATCAGAAAATGTTCGAAAGCCGGTTGTTTTTTGTTGATAAACTAATTGATATGGGAGCAAGGATAATTCTTTGTGATCCTCACCGGGCAACAGTTATTGGATTAAACCAGGAAACAAGCTTGCGTGGTACTACAATGACATCGCCCGATATCAGGGCAGGGGTGGCGTTGCTTATTGCTGCAATGTCGGCTGAAGGTAAAAGTACAATTCACAACATTGAGCAAATCGATCGCGGATATCAGAATATAGATGAGCGGCTGAACCGTCTGGGAGCAAATATATTAAGGATTGATTAAAATATTAATAACGAATAGATGACAAGTAAAAAAGACGAAATAGTTCCTGTGGTAATATACTCGGGAACACAGGGTGAAATAGATATTTTAATCTCTCTTCTTGAAAATGCCGAGATTCCGGTTTATCTGAGGGATGGATACGCAGGAACCATTATACCTTATTCTTCCCCTGGTGCTGCAAATCCAATTTCGGTAGTGGTTTCGAGTGAGGATGAAGAGAGGGCAAGGCAGGTGGTGGAAGAGTTTGTCAGTAATCAAAAAAAATAAACTTAACAGGAAAATTAAACAATTTTCAGAATGAGAGTTCTTGTTACCGGATCAACAGACGGAATAGGCAGGGAAACCGTTAAAGAACTAGCCTCTCTGGGGCATAATGTGGTGGTTCACGGACGTTCATCATCAAGGGTAGGAAGTGTGGTTGAGAAAATACGGGAGGACTATCCCGATGTGCAGTGCAACGGTGTGGTTGCTGATTTTTCATCTCTTAAGGATGTAGAAAGGATGGCAGATGAGATTCTGCATCGCGGTCTTATTCCTGATGTTCTGATAAACAATGCCGGAATAATAGAACATAATTTTAAACTTTCAGCCGACGGCTACGAGCTTACCTTTGCAGTAAACCATCTGGCACATTTTTACCTTACTCTGCTTCTTATGAAGCATCTGCCTGAAAAAGCCCGTATTATAAATGTTTCCTCAATGATCCATTCCGACAGGGTGAACATCTCAACTCTTAATGATGAAGAAGCGTTTGACGGAATAGAAGCCTACTCGCACTCCAAACTTTGCAATATACTGTTTACATATAAACTGCACCGTTACCTTAACGGAGACAGAAATATAACCGTAAATGCTCTACATCCGGGTGTGATAAATACAAAAGTCCTGATAAACAGCTGGGGACCCATCGGTTCTCCTGTTAGAGAAGGGGCAAAGATGTCAGTTTATCTTGCCATATCACCGGACGTTAAAGATATTTCAGGGGCATATTTCAGCGACGGAAAACAGCAGAAGTCAAAGCCGGGGACTTATGATGAGCGTCTGCAGGATGAGTGCTGGAATAAAAGTACAGAGATGATACGTAAAGCCGGATTTGCAGTATCCGATAGGTTGTAGTTATTACCGGTGAACTGGCTTGATGTATTCATTTTTACTCCACCCCGATCATTGAAGGCGGAACATCTTCAGGAGCGCTTCCCCACTCTTTATTCGGTTTGTTGCCCATCACTAGTGTTAAGGTACCGCCTTCTACAATGTCTTTGTGTTCGATGAAATTTCTTGTCAGTGGTTTTCCGTTGAGGGTGGCGCTTTGGATGTAAATATTTTCAGGGCTGTTGTTTTTGGCAATAACAGTGAATTTATTTCCGTTATCGAGATCGAAAACTACCTTGTCGAAAAGGGGGCTGCCCAGAACGTAGTTACCGTCGGCAGGGTTTACGGGATAAAATCCGATGGATGAAAAAATGTACCATGCCGACATTTGCCCGCAATCTTCATTGCCGCTTAATCCGTCAGGTTTTGCAGAGTACATTATATTCAGTATCTGCCTGACTTTTTCTGCCGTTTTCCATGGTTTGCCGACGTAATTGTACAGATAGGCGATATGATGGCTCGGCTCGTTTCCGTGGGCATACTGTCCGATGAGGCCTGAGATATCAGGCGATACATTATCTCCTTTTATTGTTTCTTTTATCGAGAACAAAGAGTCAAGCATTGTTTCAAACTTTTGGGCCGAGCCGTGAAGTTTTATTAAGCCGGATACATCGTGAGGCACGAACCAGGAATACTGCCAGGCATTACCTTCGGTATATTCGTCGGTACGGTGGCTAGAATAAAGCGGATCGAACGGGGATTTCCATTTGCCGTTCGAAAGCTTTCCGCGCATAAACCCGGTTGCCGGGTCGTAGTAGTTTTTGTAATAGCCGGCCCGTTTAATGAATTGTTTGTAAATATCAGAGTTGTCAAGTATTCCTGCCATTTCGGCAATGCACCAGTCGTCGTATGCGTACTCAAGTCCTTTCGATACCGATTCGTTCACTTTGTCGGCAGGGATATATCCGTATTTGCGGAGTTCCTTCAGACCATTCTTGTCCTGCATCGCACTTTTTACCATCGCTACGAGCAATTCATTACCGTCAATGTCTGTTATCAAACCTTTTTTCCATGCGTCGGTTATTACAGGAATTGCATGGTAGCCAATCATACAGTTTGTTTCATTTCCAACAAGTTCCCATACAGGCAAAAGTCCGCCTTCGTGGTATATTGCAAGAAAAGAGCGAATAAAATCGTTTACTCTGTCCGGCTGTGTTATGGTAAACAGCGGGTTGTTGGCACGGAATGTATCCCATAATGAAAATACTGTATATCTCGTAAATCCGTCTGTTTTGTTTACTTTGCCGTTCAGTCCTTTGTATTCATCATTCAGGTCGGAGTGGAGGTAGGGTGCTGTAAAACTGTGATAGAGTGCAGTGTAAAATATGCGGAGTTTTGTAGTGTCGGTGGTAGTAACTTTTATTTTTGAAAGCTCTTTCTCCCAACCGGCTTCTGCTTCTGCTTTTGTTTGCTCAAAGTTCCAGTGAGGAATCTCCTTTTCGATGCTTTTTATTGCACTTTCGATACTTGCCGACGACAGTCCTACCTTTATCATTACCTGTTTACTGTCAGTATTGCTGAACCGGATAATACCTTTTGCCTGCTTGTTGTAAAGTTCTTTGCTGCCCGTTATTTTACCTTTGTTTACGGTGCTGAATGATGAAAAGGGCCGGTCGGTGTCGATTGCAAAGAAAACCCATTGTTCCTTTGCCCATCCTGATGATTTGCGATAACCTACAATACGTGTGTCAGAAACCTGTTTTATGTATGATTCAGTTGGCCTGTCCCAGTTTATTGCAAATCCGAGGTCTATAATCAGCGATAACTCTTTGTTGTTTGTTGTGTAGCGGTGAAAGGCAGTTCTCGGAGATGCAGTCAGCTCTGCTTTTATGCCGTTACTCAGCGAAACCGTGTAGTAACCTGGCGATGCTTCTTCATCTTTGTGTGAGTAATTGCTGAAATAGTGAGTTGTAAAGTTTCTTCCTCCGGCTGATGTGTCAGATACTACAGTCGAAGTTGTAGGGGTGATAAGAATATCGGAAAGGTCGCCAATTCCGGTGCCGCTTAAGTTCATATGAGTAAAACCCGCCAGCTGGTTTGATGAGATGTGGTAGCCGGAGCACCAGTCCCATCCCGACACCCCGTTATTGGGGCTTACCTGTACCATTCCGAAAGGTGTGGTGGCCCCCGGAAAAACGTGTCCGTGTCCGCCTGTTCCGATGAACGGATCAACAAAACCTGTGAGGTGTGTTTCTTTTTCTGTCCTTGTTGCTGTATTGCATCCGGCAATAAACAACAGATATGAATACAGCAGTGCTTTAGCGAGTTTCATGGTTGTATTTTTTTTTGCAAGATAATAAAGAAGAACTCAAACAGCATTAAACAGATGTTTAAAAAGGAGTAATTGTTTATTCTGAAAAAGAATTAAAGAATAAGTCATGTTATGAATATTTATGAAGGTAATGGCAGGCTGCAACAGAGCAGAAAATAATGAACCGTTTGATATTTATTCAACTATGAAATTTTGTCGGTTATCAGAATAACTTGTTGTTGAAAAGTCCTTTTTGCCTGCTCTCTTTTTGTCCAAAGTACCAGGAAATGTCAATTAATGGAAGTATTCCTGCACCTGAGTCAGTATTGTAACTTCCGAATGAGAGA
>JAADEM010000087.1 GCA_013153405.1 Chlorobiota bacterium | reverse complement strand
GCCAATTGAAAATACTCCTATAGAGAATATTCCGATGGAGAAAATACCTATAGAGAACGTTCCTGCCGAAAACACTCCTATGGAAAACTGCCCTGCTGAGAAATAGTTTAAAGCAAAGTCTCCGGCAATCATACCGGAAGAATAAAACTCATTAAAAATTAGTCCTGCAATAAAAAGGACAATTGCTGTAATTAAAATCCAATACTTTTTCATTTGATCTGTTTTTTAAAATTAATACTTAATAATTATTTCACGTGAAATTCTTTGTTCGATTTCATGAGCAATGTTATTAAGTAAACAGATGCTGTGGAAATTTCAGGGATTTATTGCATTGTTTTGTGATAAACAACAAGCATATGTGATGAATGAAAAGAATCAGGGATGAAAAACAAGGTCAAAATTTATATTTATCAAGTATAATCAGGAAATTTATTATTAAAAAAGTGTCTTTGAAAAAACCGTCTTTCAAAAGCTAAATTTTTCCAAGGTTTCAAAAACTCTTAACGCTTTTTAAAGACTACACTGACGAAAAAGGGATATAATAATTAAAGGATTACCCTGAATTTGAATATTTTGTGATAAGTGTTTTTTTAATTGATAATAAGATCCACAAAATTTTAATGCATTAGGCTTTTACTGAATATCCCTATCCTAATTGCTGGATCAATGATTTGAAATCATTTATGTATTGTCGTGATACCGATGCTTCTTTAGTTGTATTGTTAAACCTTAAGCGATATCCCTGAGCATTGCCGTTTATTTTCTGTATCTGTTTGGGATTCACGATAAATGCTCTGTGTGATTTGAAAAGAAATGATTCATCGGGAATGTTCTCTTCAATATTTTTTAGTGTTGTGCGTAGCACTTTTCTTTTCAGGCTACCGTTATCCAGATAATAGATATAGCAATAATTCCCTTCTGATTCAATGAACAAAATGTCATTTTCCGGTAGTTTAATAGAATCTTTTCCGTTGTGTGATTCAAAAATGTGCAGAATAGTTTGTTGTCTGCTACTATCCTGATTGTCCTGAAGGGTGTTGGACAGCTCTTGTGCACTTTTTAGGTTTTGTTTTAAATAGGCATTGTTCTTCCACAATAAAATAATGATGGCAGGAATAATGCCTACTGCCAGAGTTAATAGTTCAAATGTTAAAAAGAATCTCAGATTTAACAGATCGAAAGAGAAGACATAACTGCTGTACAGGTAGTTTCCCAGTCCGATGGTGAAAAATATCCATAGCAGAAATACGATCTGTTTTCCGTTTGTCCATTTTTTCTCATTAAAAACATGTTTTATTAATAATGGCAGAATTACGGTGTCAATCATTAATACCACTAATGTAATTAATCCGTATCCCGATAAAATGAGCTTTTTATGAGGATTGCTGATCCTTGAAAGATTAAAGGGTTCAAAAAATGTGATGAAGAAAGTGATGAAAATTGCAGCAAACAAGGCACTTTTCCAATTATTGCCAAAGGTTACCGGATAGCTTGTGTTGAGAAATAATCTTATTCTGTTTTTCACCTGTTTGAAATTATGAGTAGCAACACCATCATTGCAAATATAAGTGAAAGCTTTTCTTTAAAACAATATCCTGTAGTCTTTTGTTTCTATTTTGTATATTTAGCCATTATGGATATAAGTGATAAAAAAGAACAATTAATAGATTTTTTTAGTCGATATAAAGAGGGGCACCTGTTGTATTCAGCAGGTATGGATAGCTCAGCACTGCTTGGTGCGGCAGTAAAAGCAGGTTGTAAACTTGTACCTTACTGGATTGATAACGGGTTTAACAGAACAGCTGCCGATGATATCAGAAAGCAGGCTGAAAACCTTGGTTCTGACCTGTTAAGAGTTAATGGTGTGAAGCCAAACAGTGATGTTGAAAGTAACAGTAATCAACGCTGCTTCCATTGTAAGAATCAGATACTGGATACTATCCCTGTTGACGGCAATCCGGTGTTTGACGGAACTACAGCCAGTGATTTGGGAGGTTTCAGACCGGGAAGAAGGGCATTGCGGGAGTACGGTGTGATTTCTCCGTTAGCAGAGCTGGGTATAACTTCTGAAGAGGCCCGTTTGATTGCAAAGGATTTTGGTGCAGAACCCTACCTTGCTGAAATGGAAAGTTGTCTGGCAACAAGAATAAACTATGATATCCCCATAACAAAAGAGCGTCTTGATGCAATAAGAAGAATCGAAAAGTATGTTATTGAACAAACCGGAGATTTCGACGTGAGATGCAGGATTGATGATGAAGACCACATACGTATCGAATTTAAGAAGAAAGACAGTTATAAATATATTGCAGATGAAAAATTCAGAAGAACCTTGTTTGAATTAGGTAAGCCGGTAAGTTTGTTTGTAACCGTAGATGTTTTATCTTCAAGGCCAAATACCTACGATAAACGACTGAAACCTTCAAAACAGCATCTATGACTTTCGATGAGATTTATGACAAGATACGCAGTGGTGAGATGACACGCGATGAAGCACAGAAGCACTTCTCACTTGACTGGATGGAGACTGCAAACCGCTATATTGTTGACATAAACAGGGGGATGCGTACCAATATCCCCGAAATTATTTACGGAGAATATAAAACGCTTGAGCAAACACTTGAGGTTACCCGGAAAGTGCTGGAGAAACATTCCCGTGTGATAATTTCGCGCAGTCCGTTTTATAAAGAGATAAATGAGTATTTTAAGGATTCTTATCCGGTTTTGTGGTCGGTGAATGCTGTAATTATTGGTAAATTGCCTGAACCCAAAGGCAATGCATTGGTCATTAGTGCAGGGGCCGCCGATCATCCTGTTGCTTACGAGTGTGAGCTTGTGCTTAAAGCCGTAGGTGTAGAACCTGTGGTTTTTGAGGATAGGGGAATTGCTCATCCAACGAGGGTTCTGGAAGCTATTAAAGAAGGAATAGAAAAGGATGTCAAAGCTGTTATTGTGGTAGCAGGAATGGAGGGTGCATTGGCTCCTTTTGTTGCATCACTTGTTCCGTTGCCGGTTATAGGTGTGCCGACGTCGGTTGGATATGGTTTTCGTGCAAAGGAGGCAGCTCTGACTTCAATGCTTGCTTCCTGTGCTCCTAATCTTACTGTTGTTAATATCGATGGAGGCCTTAGAGCTGCAGTGGTTGCTGCACTGATAACTAAAAACTCTCAATAATACGATGATCCGGAGATTGTATTAACGTTGAAATCTATCATCAGGCAACCATCATTTGATCTATTTCTTCTCCATTATAAATTCAATATCCGGATCCGAATCATTGTACTTTTTTGCAGGTGCTCCGAATTCCCGGCAAGTCATATTTTCTGCTTTAACTTTCCAAACCTTTACATTTCGGACAGCCGGCTTACTGTAATCAAAATTGTCGACAGAATAGTTTTCCATAAGTATATTGAGGGCCTCACGTTTGCCGTAATCATCTTCTATAAATTCCACCTTACCCGAAATTATCACACTTAAAGATCTGACCCGATAGCTGCATGCAACTTGTTTATGCTGATATACCAGTTCGCTGTCGGTAGTGAAGGTGATACTTACATTTTTGTTTTGGTTAAGTATATCTATCTTTCTTCCTGAAGGAGCAGAATGAAGGTATACTGTTTTGTTTTTGTAACCGAAATTCATAGGAAGCACATACGGAATACCCTCTCCATCTGCCATTGCTACAAAACAGATATCACAACTGCGTATAACATCTTCAATAAAGGTCTGGTTATAGTGGGCTACGGTTCTCATATTCTTTTTTGTTTAAAGATAATATACCTCTGGGTAGTTTTACAAATAACGAATAAAAGTTTCTAATCCGGAATAAGGAAAAACAATTTTAAAAGCAAGACTACCTTGGGGGTTTTCATGAACTACACAGTTTAGTAAAATAACATCAAAATTATTTTTATAACTATAGCATTACTTATCTGAATAATAAATGCACCTACTATTGGAATAACGGCAAATGCAACAGGTGAAGGTCCGTATTTTTGTGTTACTGCTGCCATGTTGGCCATTGCTGTAGGTGTGGCTCCCAAAGCTGAACCGATGTATCCGGCCGATATTACTGCCGAAGCATAATTTTTACCCAGTATGCGAAACATTATGAAATATGTAAACAGCAGAATTGACACTACCTGGACAACGACACTTACCGCAATAAATAAGGATTCACTTCCCAATTCCCAGAATTTAAGAGCCATCATTGCCATTGCCAGAAACAGGCCAAGACTCAGATCGGATACAACAGACAGAGTAGGAGAGTTGGTGGGGCATTTTAATTTTGGAATTATATACGGAACAATATTTACCAATAAAACACCGCCAAACATACATGTTACGAATAAAGGAAGTGTGAATCCGAGGCTTGAAACAAGGTTATTCAGTTGAATACCCAGGCCGATTGACAGTGAAAGCATTAACAGAACCATTAAAGAAGAGTTATAATCTATTGTAAGGTTTTTCCCTATTTTTGTTCCAATTGTTACGATGTCAGAATCCTCGTCAGGCTTTAATTTGTATTTGTTTATCATAAATCTGGAAAAAGGTCCGCCAAGTATACCTCCGAGGACAAGGCCGAATGTTGCCATTATCATTCCTATTTCCATTGCATTTGACACTCCGTAATCCCCTTTAAGAACCGGTTCCCATGAAACCACATTTCCATGACCACCCTGTAATGCTACCGAACCGACAAGAATGCCTGCAGCCGGAGTGTAACCAAACAGCCTTGCTATAAAAACTCCAATATAGTTTTGTATGAAGATATATGCGATGGCAAGTATTGATAATAAAAGCAATATTTTTCCACCTTTAATTATGTTTTTAAAATCGGTTGATAATCCTATGGCTGTAAAAAAGATTACCAGTAGTACGTCTCTGTAATGTTTTGCTTCGGGAGAGAAAGTTATGTCAATGTTGAAAAATACAAGAATTCCGAAAAACAAGGAAGCAATGATGCCTCCTGTTACAGCTTCGGGAATGTTAAATTGTTGCAGGAATTGTATTTTTCGGTTCAGGTATTTCCCTAAAAATAAAACCAGAATTCCTGTTATTATTGTTTGCCGAGGGTCTAATTCCATAGATAATTACCTGATGATATACGCTAAGTTACTGAAAAATTAAACTTTCACAAATGTATCGGGCTTGCCGGCGCAAAGTTCTAAACGATAGTTCTGTCGCCAAGTTCTTTAGAAATTATCTTTTTTGCGTTCTCCCATTTTTTTATTTCCTGCAGCAAAGAGTATGCGGTTTCATAATCGTCATTTTCATCGGCAGCTTTTACTTTTTCGTTAAGTTCTTTCAGGATTAATTTAACTTTATTAAATTTTAGTTCTGTTACGATTTTTGGAACTAAACGGTGTAGTATTTCAATCTCGGGGGTAACGCTGCCAAATTTCTCATGAATAGCACTAAGCTCATATTCATTAGCCATAAGTTCCGATGCAAGAGTACCTATTTCGATGTCGGCATTATCTCTGAAAAACTTCTGAGGTGAAAAATTCTCATCTTTCATGGCTTTTTCATACAGCTCTAAAATTCTGTTATGTACAGGATTTGAGAATGTTATATTGTCTTTCTTCAGTTCTCTGATTATGTATTCACCAACCGTTACATTTATATCATCGCCGCTATCATCTTCTTCGACCAGTAAAACTTCATTACCGTATTTTATAAGATACTTTAACATTTCCCGTTCTTCATAATCGATATTGTTTTTTGAGGATTGTGCAGGTTTATTTGTTTCAGGTCTGTTTTTTCTGGCCATGCGTTCACGTCTGCGTCTCGCTTCCTCGGTTTCAAGTCTTTTTTTTAGCAGGTTATCTACATAGCTGTGGATATCATCCTCTTTAATGTCGAGTACGTTACTGCACTCCTGAATAAAAACGGAGCGTATTATGCTGTCGGGAATAAGTGAGATGCTACGAACAATGTCCTGAATTAAACTGGCTTTTTTTATCGGGTCGTTTTCTGCTTCCTTTCCCAGACTTGCTTTAAATTTTACAAAAGATGTTTCATGCTGGTTAAGATATTGTTTTAGTTCGTCTGCCTGCATTTTTTTTGCAAACGAATCGGGATCTTCACCTTCGGGGAAAAGGAGAACGCGGACATTCATGCCTTCAGACAAAATCATGTCAATACCGCGCAATGCAGCTTTAATCCCGGCATTGTCACCGTCGTAAAGAATAGTGATATTTTTCGTAAACCGTGAGATCTTTTTTATCTGATCGGTTGTTAATGATGTTCCTGATGAAGCAACAACATTTGTTATGCCGGCCTGGTGCATTGCTATTACATCGGTGTATCCTTCTACCAAATAACATTTGTCCTGTTTCTGAATTTCATTTTTGGCAAGATAAATACCGTAAAGTTCACTGCTTTTATGGTAAAGTTCCGATTCGGGGGAGTTTAGATACTTCCCGACTTTCATTCCTTCTGTAGTTTTCAGAATCCGGCCTCCGAAAGCAATAACCTTTCCGGAAAGACTATGTATCGGAAATATTACTCTGCCTCGGAATGTGTCACTTTTACCCGAGGTTGTGAGCCCTGCCTTCTGAAGATACTCAAGTTTATATCCTTTTTTCAGAGCCTCGGTAGTAAAGGCGTTGTATTTTTCGGGAGAGTATCCAAGTTGAAATTTTGTAATAATGTCATCTCGTATGCCGCGCTGACGCAGATATCCCAGTCCTACCGATTTACCTTCATCGGTGTTGTGCAGGGTATCGGTAAAGAATTTTGCTGCAAATTCGGTAATCACCATTAAGCTTTCACGTTCACTCTTTTTCTGAAGCATTTCAGGAGACATCTCCTCCTCTTCAATGTGAACATGATACTTTTCACCAAGGTATTTTATGGTTTCAACAAATGATGTGTGCTCGTGCTCCATCAGGAAAGAGACTGCATTACCTCCTTTGCCGCATCCAAAACATTTAAATATTCCTTTACTTGGGGAAACGGTAAAAGATGGCGTTTTTTCATCATGAAAAGGACAGCGGCCAAGGTAGTTTACTCCTCGACGTTTAAGCTGTACAAATTCAGAAACAATATCGACTATGTCATTGTTTGCCAGCTCAATTATACGTTCAACAGTCCCCTGATCAATCATGATGGTGAAATGAATTTCTATTTATGCAAAGATAACCTGATTTGTTCAATGATGTTGTACCAGCTGAAATTAATTTTATGATGTTAATGATTTAATGGGCAAAACGGGATGCAGAAATAGTTGTATTGTGAAAGTAACCGGAAGATACATAAAAAACGACTCCGGTTATTTTTATAAATAATTGTTTATTTTTACTTTAATTAGCTTAATCTGATTTTTTATAGATGAAAAGACTTGTTGTTTTAACGGGAGCAGGAATGAGTGCCGAAAGCGGAATAAAAACATTTCGCGATATGGGAGGTGTGTGGGAGCAGTACGATGTTATGGAAGTTGCAAGTCCTGAGGGGTGGGCACGGCATCCGGAAGTGGTGCTTGAATTTTATAATCAGCGTCGTAAGCAACTTTTTGAATGTTTGCCCAATAAAGGGCATTATTTACTGGCTGAACTTGAGAATTATTTTGATGTGCAGATAATTACCCAGAATGTTGATGATTTGCACGAACGTGCAGGAAGCACAAAGGTATTACACCTTCATGGCGAGTTGAAGAAAGCAAGAAGCACAGCAGATCCAACACTTGTTTACGATCTCGATCACTGGGAACTCAAGTTAGGTGATAAATGTGAAAAAGGTTCACAACTCAGGCCGCATATCGTATGGTTCGGAGAGCCGGTTCCGGCCATAAACGATGCGGAAAAAAAAGTCAGAAAGGCGGATATATTCATTGTAATAGGTACGTCGCTGACAGTATATCCGGCTGCCGGTTTGCTGATGGATGTTTTGCCGGGAACGCCGGTTTTCCTGATTGATCCGGGAGAACTGAACATCCCCGGCGGACTAAATGTTACACATATAAAGAAAAAGGCATCGGAAGGAATCGAAGAATTAAAATCCATACTTATAAATGAAAACTAAAGTTTTTGCGTTACTTGCCGGAGTATTCCTGTATTTTGTTCCGGCTACATATTCCCAGAAGTTTATTGGTGGTCCTAAAGCGGGTATCGCGTTTACTCAGGTAGACGGGGATTTTTACGGAGGCTTTCATAAGGCAGGAGTAAATTTAGGTGCTTTTGTTTACCGGACTATAAGCAAAAATCAGAAATGGGATCTTCAGTTTGAAATTGAGTATATCCAGAAAGGAAGCCGTGAAACTCCCGATCCTGAAAATGGTTTGTACACTGATTATAAAATGTCACTTAATTATATTCAGATACCGGTATTTGCCCGTTATAATGCCCGTCACCTGTCATTTGAAGCAGGAGTCTCGGTTGGAACTTTGTTTTCAAGTACAGAGTATACCGATGGTGTTGAAATTCCTGAAGAGGATCAGGTACCGTTTAAGAGTATGGAACTTGCTGCACTGACAAGTATTAATTATCACTTCAATCCAAAGCTGTGGCTGAATGCAAGGTTTTCGTATTCACTGACAAGAATAAGAGTGCCGTATAACGGAGAGATTCCCGTTTATGATCCGGACCCCTGGGACCTTCAGAAGCCCGGACAGTACAATAATGTGATTGTTTTCAGTTTTTATTACGCTTTTGGCGGAAATCATAAGTTGTGATAATATATTATCCTTCTTATATTTTTATTATCAAATGCAAATGTTTTTTATTCTTGTAATAATCTGTAACTTGTTATTGATAATTTGTTTTAATTAATAATTTGCATATCTTTGTAAGTAAATACTTACATCATGATACGCAAGCCGACTGAAATAAGACAGGAAGAGATCAAGAAAGCAGTACTTGAGATCATCTACCGCAACGGATTGAAGAAGCTGTCAACCAAAAATATAGCTAAAGAAGTAGGTATAAGCGAAGGAAGTATTTTCAGGCATTTTGGCACAAAGAATGACATCATCATGTCTATAATGGATGATGTGATAAAAGATTTCATTGAACCGCTGAGAGAGATATCACTGCAAAATGAACATCCGGAGCAGCGTCTTTACAAGCATCTTTGCAAAACCATCACATACCTTAAAGAAAACAGAGGCATAACATTGCTTCTATTCTCGGAGGCCTCATACGAGAATGACGACGAGATGAAAGAAAAACTGATACACATCTTTCAAAGTCAGAGGCAGCTTGTGGGGAAGATAGTTTCGGATGGGATAGCAATGCAGTTGTGGGATGAATCAGTCTCAACCGACAGTTTTTCTCAACTGTACATGGGTATACCTATCACTTTGAATGTTGAAATAGCCTTAAAAAAGGAAGACATTGACGTGCAGAGTTTTTGCAAACATAACCTGGATATGTTACTGAAGATACTGAGCAAATAATTTTTTTGCCACATTAAATAAGTAAATACTTACTTGCATAGAATAAAACCAATATAAAAAAGGAGGTAACAAGATGTACAAACTTATCTTTTTAATGCTTTTCACCCCTCTTGTACTTTTAGCACAGGATGAGGTAAAAAGCATAAGTGAACTTTTCGACTCCCTGAAGGTAAATCCGAATATCAGGGCCGATGAGCTGAAACTGGAACGCGCCCTTGCCGGTAAAAGGATAGCGACCGGTGAGCTGTTTCCGAAGATCGATGCGTTCGGAAGCTACAACTACTCAAGTACCCCGACAGGTATGGTACCCGTTCCGCCGGACGACCTGATAAATATGGTACAGGACCGTACCATTCCGCAGCCGTTCAGCGAAAATATCTTCAGAGCAGGAGCAACTATGTCGATGCCGATATTTGTAAAGTCGTTGTATACCATGGCAAACAAAGCCAAAAAGATGTACCAATCGACTGAAGCACAAAAGAACATCGATCTGTTAAAGAATGAAGCAGTGTTAGTAAGTTCAAATGCTAACCTTCTGTATATCGATGCTTTGAATGAGGCTCTGACAAAGAAAAAAGAATCGCTGCTGAAAACAAAGGAGTTCGTTCAGATGCAGGTTGACAACGGACGGCTATCCGGATCTGCCCTGCTTAAGATCAATACAGGGATCAATGAGGTTGACATCATGAGGAATCAGATAGCACAAAACAGGGCAAAGGTCATTTCGGCAGTCTATTCACTTACGAACGTGAAGCTGAACAAACCAATTGAAATGACTCAGACAGGCACCTATGAGAACGGCGAACTTAAAGTTCTTGAACCGTTGCAAAAGAAGACGGATGCCATGAAGCTCGGAGTAAGGGTCCAAAAGGAGATGCTATATCCGGCACTCGTTCTGAACGGGATGTACACATACAACTATGCAAAATCGTACAACCTGCCTGATCAAGGCGTGAATGAAAATTTTGCAACTGTGGGAGTTACACTTAAGATACCCATTTTCGAGAAGTCGCAGTATTCAAAGATCAAAATGAGCAAGATAGAGTTTGAGGAGAGTGAGAATGAACTTGCTAAAATGCGTCTTGAATTTACCGCTCAGGCAGAGCAGTTGGAGAAGACCCTGGTACTACTGAACAACTCAACCGAACTGTACAAAAAGAGTGTTAAGGACAAGGAGGAGCTTTTGAAAATTGCAAAAGTTGCTTATGAATCCGACCGCATGTCAACAGAGGATTACCTGAAGTACGAGGATGACCTGTTGATGGAACGCTCAAAACTGTATCAGACAGAAGCACAACGGTGGCAGACGCTGATGAAGCTGGCCGTGATTTACGGGAATAGTATTGAGGAGATGGTGAAGTAAGACCAAAAATATAGTTTGCAAAAAATTAACATAAATATTCCTCACCCCCTTATATAACATACAACAAAATCAAAACATACGACCTTCCCCCTCTCCACATGGAGAGGGGGACCGAGGGGGTGAGGAAACAAAAAAATATAGAAATGAAAACACATAAAAAAACATTCTGGACAATTGTGATAATCGTGGTTGTGGTTGTCGCAGCAATTTTGAAAATTGTAAATACTCGTCGTACTGAGGCAGCGATGCGGGTACCGAAAGATTACTCTATCATCGTTTCCACAGTAGTGCCCCGGCTCACAGAGACCACTCTTACACTTCCTTCGCTGGCACTTACTAAAAACGACAAAGACGTATTGCTTTCGGCAAGGATACCCGGCAGAGTTGATTACATTCGTCCCAGCGGAAGCCGCGTAAAAAAGGGTGATGTGGTGGCCCGTATCGACAACACATCGGTTGTGAGCGAGATCAATAGTGTGAAATCACAGATCGCTGCTGCCAAAAGCACTCTGAATAATCTTAAAGCAACTCATGAACGCACCCTCGAGCTTCTGAAAGTAAAGGGTGCTTCCATCGAGCAGTCGCAGGCAGAGGAGAGCAAGATAGCCGGACTCAATGCCAAAGTTACTTCTCTGAAACAAAATCTCAACGAACTCAGGAACCAGCTTACCTATGCCGTGATCACATCACCTGTTGACGGTATGGTTTCGAGAACAATGCTCAACAAAGGCGATGTGGCAATGTCCGGCCGGCCCGTAGCTTTGTTAAGTGCAAAGAACGGATTTTTTCTGCTTGTCAGAGTGCCTGATGACCTCTCGATAAAAGGAGTGATACTGAACAAAAAAAGGTATGAGGCCATTCCGCTTAACAGCGCTTTCAACGGATTGTCAGAATACAAGGTTTACACTAACGAAGAGAACATGACCTCCGGAAACCGCGTTACCGTCGATGTCATCGTGTTCGAAGGCGAAGGTATAAAGCTTCCTTTCAATGCAGTGATTAACCGCGAGGATAAAAGTTACGTGCTTGTGGTAAACGGCGACAAAGCCCGCCCCGAAGAGGTTACTGTGATCCAGTCGGGAGAGGACGGCGTTGTTGTAAGCAACAACGACCTTGCCGGGAAACAGATTGTTGTGGCAAAGCCCGACATTCTGCTTAAACTGTTCGGAGGAGTATCAATTAAAGTTAAGGAGGAATAAGATATGTTTGATTTTTTCTATAAAAGACCATACCTGCTGTTCTCTATCATCGGCGCATTCTTTGTGATGGGGATCGTAGGGCTCATCAAACTGCCGAAGAACCTGTTTCCTGATTCAAACCCGCCGCAGGTACTGGTGATGACCAACATACCGGGCGCAACGGCACAGGTTGCAGCCAACACCGTTTCAAAGCCCATCGAGGAGGAGATATCCCGTCTTGGACTGGTAACCGATGTTAGCTCCATCAACGTGGCAAACTTCTCGATCGTGATCGCAGAGTTCAGTTACAAAAAAGACCTGAATGCCGCAGCCGTTGATGTGGCCAATGCAATATCTATTGCACGGTCGAAACTGCCGCGTGATGTGAATCCGGCCATCTACACCACCGGTGATTTCACCCTTCCGGTAGATGTGATCTCTCTTTCGCCGAAAAATGACAGTATCAATCTTGCCGATATCCGTAAGATAGCGCAAAGTTTCATCAAACCGTATCTTCTGAGCAATCCGGGGATAGGTAACGTGGAGGTGTTCGGTGGATTTCAAAGTGCCATAAATATTGAGGTTGATCCTTTCCGGGCAAAGAAATACGGGATTGACTTTGAGACGATAGCAAAAGCAATCCAGGCACTCAATCATGATATCCCCGTAGGATTTGTAAAAGGAGAAGACGGATTTTACACCATAACCATTTACGGTGAAAAGGATGAAGTTGAGAAGCTAAAACAGATACCTGTTATGCCGAACGTGCGCCTTGCCGACATTGCCGATGTGGAGTGGAGTTACAAAAAACGTACAAGCGGATACATCGGTAATGGTAAAGAGGCAATAGCCCTTGCCATTCAGCGTGCTCCCGGCGGAAGTGTGCTCGATGTGAGCAACACAGCCAGGGCCGAGATGAAAAAGCTGGAAGCCCGCTATCCGAATATCAGATTCGAGATATCAGACACACAGCACGACCTGATACAGTTGTCAAACGAGAATATGATCAGTGCTCTGCGCGATGCCATCTTCTACACACTGCTTGTAGTACTGTTTTTCATCGGAAATTTCAGGGGCATAATCGCAGCCGGACTGTCGATTCCCATGGTTTTCTTCTCAACCATTGCTCTGTTATGGCTTGGCGGCGGCGACCTGAACTTGATCATCTACACTGCTATCATCCTGGCACTCGGAATGCTTACCGATGATGCGGTGGTAGTGCTTGAAAATGTGGAACGGCATCTGACACATCTGCACGAAGACCTTGACACAGCCATCCGAAAAGGAACAAAAGAGGTTATCGGTCCCGTATTTGCAGGAACAGTTGCCACTATTGCAATACTTTTTCCGCTTATGTTCGTCGGAGGATATGCCGAAAAGATATTCAAACCGATGATCATGACGTTGATAATCTCTCTTATCATCTCGTTCTTCCTTGCTATTACTTTCATCCCTCAGCTTTTGAGGGTAATGTATAAGAACGGTGTGAAAAAGAACAAGGTTGAGCTTTGGTTTAATAAGATGTATCAAAAATCACTTGGAAGGCTTGTTGATCCGTACGTCAGTGTGCTTAAGTTTTCAAACACCAAAAACAGACTTTTGCACAGGATAGTACTCACCGGAGGTGTTTTAATAATCCTTATCATAAGTGTCAAAGCAGTTATGCCGGTCATCGGTCGTGATGCCATGCCGCCGATGGATACAGGTATCATTAAGGCACAGATCAGGTTCAGTTCGAATGAGACCGTTGACAATGCAGAGAAGGAAATTAAACCGTTCCTGGAGTGGCTCAACAAGCAGAAATGGATAAAAATGAGCTCTGTAGCTTTTGGTAACGAAGCCGGTGTTCTGAGTCTCGGAAGCGGAAATCTGCCTGCAGAAGCTACTATCACCATAAATGCCGTTAATCGTTTCGAACGTAAACTTACCATCTGGCAGCTTGAAGACCTCATCAGGGATAAACTAGCCGAACTGCCGGGATTGAAGCGGAACGATGTATTCGATTTCGGTGCAACTTCAATATCTACGGTAAAAGCTCCTCTCGATATCAGACTAAAATCGTCTTATGTCGACGGTCTGTCAGACAAAGCAAACAAAGTGGCAGATGTCATCAAAAAGATACCCGGACTGACATCTATCTCAACAAGCTGGGATAAGGATTTTACCGAGATAGTGCTTGATGTGGACGAGAATAAAGCACTCAGTTACGGTATTACACCTTATCAGATAGCCATGCAGCTGCCTGTGAAAGGTCAGGTTGTGGGACTGAACGGGAACCTGCAGTCGATGAATACTCAGTATGTGAGACTTTATCTGAAAGGTAAGTTTGCCGAGAATATTCAGACCCTGCGACTGCTGCCGATAAAAACGAAATTAGGTGAGATACCCCTGGAGCAACTGGCAAAGATCAAGAGGCAGTTCACTTATGCCAAGATCGAGAGAAACGAGCTGATGTACAGTGTTGACATTAACGGTTACCGTTCAAAACGGCCGATCTCCCACCTTACTGATGATGCTGTTAAACAACTTCAGAATGTTGACCTTGCAGGAGTTATCACATCACAGGAGGGTGACATTGCAACCATCAACGACAGTTTTGCGCGGATGAGCAAGGCAATACTTCTTGGTATCGTGATCCTCATCTTCGCACTGATAGCCATCTACCGCTCAGTTAAGATGTCACTGATCATGATATTCGTACTGCCGCTGTCGATGATAGGTGCTGCCTGGGGAATGCTGCTGTTCCACAAGCCGAGCTGTATGCCGAGTATGCTGGGAATTCTTCTGCTGTTCGGTATCATCATCAAGAATGCCGTTCTGCTGATAGACTTTTATCAGGAGTATCGTACAGAAGGTGATTCGCCGTACGAGAGTGCTATCGAAAGTGTGCGGATACGTTTCCGTCCGGTGATGATGACTGCTTTCGGAACCATCGCAGGAATGATACCGATAGCAATGGAATCAGCCATCGGCCTCGAACGCCTCAGTCCTCTTGCCGACGTAACCATCGGCGGTCTGCTTATCGGCACTTTCCTCACTCTGATATTTGTCCCGATGTTCGCTTACATTGTGGATAAGAGGAAATACAATGTGCAGAAAGTAACTGCAGGAGAGAGTAAAGAATAAGATGCTTTGTTTGAGTCCGCGACTGCCTCGAATTAACGCTAATTGTTTTTAGTGAACATTCGTGTAATTCGCGGACTTTTTTATGTTTTCACACCTTTGCGTGAGCTTAATGCACATGTTCAGTTCTCTCTTTTTTCCGGCTTCTTTTACTCTAGTTCTATGGCTTTTTCCCCATACAAATTCCCAATCCACTGGCTTTTTTTATCATTCTGTCTGTTGGCTGTACCAATCGCAGTTTACCTCCGACTTCGTCAAGAGGAACTGAGGTTATTTCATTGTTTTTAAGTGAGACCATTGTTCCGAATTCTCCGCTGTGAATCAGTTCTGCAGCGTATGCACCGTAGCGTGTGGCAAGAATACGGTCCATCGGACTGGGACTGCCTCCCCGCTGGATATATCCGAGAATTGTAACCCGTGTTTCTAACCCTGTCATGCTTTCTATTTTTTCACCGATATAGGTTGCCGCAGCTTTCTTTTTCTTTTTTTTCTTTATTCCTTCAGCCACCACAACAATAGAGTAAGGTTTACCTTTTTTATTACGTTCTATCAGATTGTTGGCTACCACTTCCATGTCATATTCAATCTCAGGTATCAAAATTACATCACCACCTCCGGCCATGCCTGCATATAAAGCAAGCCAACCTGCATGATGTCCCATAATTTCAATAACCATTACTCTTTTGTGTGAATTTGCAGTACTATGTAACCGGTCTATAGCATCAGTTGCAATGGTAACTGCCGAGTCGAAGCCAAATGTAATATCGGTTCCCCATACGTCATTGTCTATAGTTTTAGGAATGCCGATTATATTAAGACCTTCTTTGGCAAGGAGACTTGCAGTTTTTTGCGTTCCGTTTCCTCCGATACAAACGAGAGCGTCCAGCCCAAGTTTTTTATAATTTTCTTTTATGATTTGAGGATTGTCGGTAACGTTTTCACCGGCAACAGGTTTAAAGGGTTTGAATCTGGAAGTTCCCAGAATTGTACCTCCAAGTGTTAAAATGCCGGACAGTACGCTTTCGGTCAGAGGAATGGTTTCCATATCCACCAGACCGCTGAATCCGTTGGCTATACCGATAACTTCCATTCCGTATCGTACAATAGCTGTTTTTCCTACTCCTCTTATTGCAGCATTAATACCGGGGCAATCGCCACCTGCAGATAATATTCCTATTTTCATTTTTTAAGATTTTATATGTTTATTTTTGTTTTTCAGGTATGGAATACTAATAATGGTACGTTTGTATGAAAAAGTATCTTTCTTGTTATTCCGGGATGAAACAGTGAAGATATAATGTTTCGTTTTTTACGTGTCATTGCAATTATATCAATTTTGTTTTTTTCGATAAAGATATCCAGAGTGTCTAGGAAGTTCTCACTATATAGTATTTCGGCTCTGATGTCGTGGTTACGGTATGTTTCGGTGCAATATTTTCTGAACTCTTCCATTTTGTCTTTGTCCCATCTGTCGGGAGACGAAGTGTTGAACTGAACACTGTAAATAATTGTTTTGAACGGAGCAACCAGACGTATAAGTTTATGCAGTGACCGATAGTCAACTTCACTGAAATCTGTGACAAAAAGTATGTTACTTATATCATTATGTTTAATAACAGAATCGGCTGGAACCGTAAGTACCGGCACCTGTGCTTTTCGCACGATATCGCTGGTGACACTTCCCAGTAATTCCTTAATGGTCTCGTCTTTACTTCGTGTACCCATAACTATTACGTCGGGCGATAATACACTGCTTAAAGAAAGCAGTATGTCTTCCGGGTAACCAATATCAAAATGGGTACGGATACTTATGTTATTTATTTCGTTAGCTGAAAGTTTGTCCTCAATCTCTTTTTTCAGGTTTTCCAATGCCGATTTTTCTTTCTCTCTTTTGGCCGAGATAATTGCTTTTATATCCTTTGTACCCGGAGGTATCTCAAGATCTTTTTCTTCCAGAATTTCGGGAAAACAGTGAACAAGAAAGATTTCAGAAGGTATATTTTCTGCTAATCGCAAAGCATAGTTAATTGCCTTAACAGATGTTTCAGAGAGATCGACCGGTACAAGGATTCGAATCATGAAATTCTTTTTTGTTACACTCTAATATACGAAAAATGATT
>JAADEM010000025.1 GCA_013153405.1 Chlorobiota bacterium | reverse complement strand
GTTTCCTTACGTTTTACTTTATGTAAGATAAACAAACCTTTAGTAGTGTTTTTCTGAGGTTTCTGTTGTTTAATACTTTCTTTGGGTATTCTGATAAGATATCCTACAGGCAGATTGTCTTTATCAAGGCCTGAATTGGCAGCTTCGAGTGAGTGTACATCAGAATTGTATTTTTTTGCAATGCTGTATAATGTCTCTCCGGGCTGAATTTTGTAGTAATCATATTTATCGTCTTCCAGTCTTTTATTGGTGTTGCTGTTTTCCGTAATTGCCCCCGTGGTTGTATCCTGCATTTTTCTTTTTACAGGGATACGAAGCATTGAGCCTACCGGTAAAACGCCATTCAGGAGGGCCGGATTTGCTTTTATAATCTCTTTTTGCGGAACTCCGTATTTTTTTGACAACCCGTACAATGTTTCTTTCGGCTTTACTTTATGCATAATAAAACCGTCGCCCGACTTCCTTACAGTTTGTTGTTCTAAGTTGTCAACCGGAATTTTAATAATGGTTCCTTCAATCAGGTTTTCCCGGCTTCCCGGATTATTATCGTAGATCACATTCTCTGGCACATTATATTTGTGAGATATGTAAAATACTGTTTGTCCTTTTTTAACCGTATGAAAAATATACTTTCCTGAATTCTGTATTTCAGATATATTACTGTTACGGCCGGATATAACCGGGATTTTCAGAAGTTGTCCTTCTTTCAGTCCGTTTCGGGCATCCGGATTTGCATCCAGGATTTCCTGTTGTGAAACACCAAAGTTTTTACTTATTCTGTAAAGACCTTCCCCCTTTTTTACTTTATACAAATAATAAGTCTTTCCTTCGATAATTATCTTTGCATTTACATCCTGGGAATATATCTGAGATAAAAACGAAAGCGAAAAGAATAGCAACAGAGCTATTCGCATAATATATGCACTATTTTTATACTTAATATTAACCATTAATCTCTTTTGTAGTTTGATATTCATGAGTGTCAAAAGTAAAAAAAGAGAACTTACCAAACAAAAGTAAAAAACATTTGCATGGCTTTTATGAAAAATTAACGAATGGTATAAACAGTTGTTCCGGATTACAACTAATAAAACCAGGTTATCTTTTCAAGGAGTTTGAGAGATTGTTTATCATATTCTCAAGTTCATTTAGAATAAACGTATTCTTACCTGCTAAATTATATTTTTCGGCAGGATCGTGTTCTATTTGGTAAAGTTCATTTCCGGTGGTACGTTTAATCAATTTATAGTTTTTATATCTGACTCCGGAAAGTCTGCCATTACGTGAAAAATAAAAGAACGGTTTATCAGCAACAGCAGAGCCTTCGGTAATAAACCTGCTCATATCACGGCCGTCGAAAGCTACCATTAGGGTATTGTCACCTGTAAGTCCGATGATGGTTGGAAACACATCCAGTCCTGTCATAAACTCGGTAATTTGTCCTTTGGCCGCAACAGTTCCCGGTCCCCATAAAATAAAAGGCACCCTGAAGCCACCTTCATATACGGAACCTTTACCGTTCCGCAAAGGTCCGGCAGAGCCGCCGTTGGTTTTTTGTTTCAGCCATGGTCCGTTATCTGACGTAAAAATAATAATGGTGTTTTTATCCAGGCCTTTTTCTTTTAGTTTTTCAACAATTCTTTTTACACCATAATCTATTTCCATCACGACATCACCGTAAATGCCTCTTTTGCTTTTTCCTTTAAATCTGCCTGATGCATAAAGCGGCACGTGAGGTACAGGGTAAGAGAAATACATGAAAAATGGTTTTTCTGAGTTTTCATCGAGCCAGGACAGTGCTTTTCTGGTTAATTTTTCATTTAGTAATGACAGGTCGGGATCAAGCTCCATTGTATCTTTTTGTTCAATGAGGGGAAGCATAAATTCATAATTATAATTGCCTAATTTATGCTGAACGTCTTCACTCATATTGCTTGCAAAAGGCAGACCAAAAAAATAATCGAATCCCTGCTCATTTGGCAATGAGCCATGTACCGTACCGAGGTGCCATTTTCCTATAAATGATGTAGTATATCCTTTGCTTTTTAGATATTCGGCAATTGTTATTTCCTTATCGGGAAGTCCGTAAACACTATTTGGTTTAAGGTTTTTGCCAGCCATGCCGTATCTTGCCGGATAGCGACCTGTAATCAGTCCAGCACGAGCAGGAGTACATTCTGACGACACTGAACAATACTGCGTAAAACGCATTCCCTGCTGAGCCAGCATATCTATATTAGGTGTTTCAATAACCGGATTCCCGTAGCAGGACAAATCGCCATATCCCAAATCATCAGCCATAATAATTATAAAATTCAAATTCTGTTTTTTCTCATTTGAACATCCTGAAATAACAGAAATAACAAAAACCAGAATAACTGGTAACATTTTATGCCTGATGTAAAAGTATTTCATGTGTTTTTTAATATGAAATTGGATTTTAACCCCAAAATCTTTGAAAATGCAGACCTGCTTAAACAGGTTAGCCAGGCAGTTCGATATTTCATCGCTCCTACTGCATAAGTCGGGTTAAATATACTAAAAAAGGGGTTTGTTCGAAACCCCTTTTTATTCGGTAAAAATATATTATTTTCTGAACAAAGGATCCAGACCAATAGTTCCGGTAAGTTCATCGATATATTTATCCGACATTACGTGTTCAAGCAATTTTTTTGCTTTTTTGAGCCTGTCATCAATTTTCATTTCATTGAGCAAAACTGCATTTTCAGGCTTAACCTTAAAATCTTCAAGATATTTAATTCTTTGTTTGTAAAATTCAATATCCTTTTGCTGTTTTAGTTTCAGACGTTCTTTGTACCAGCTGCTGTTAATTACATAATCACGGTCGAAATATCTTCTCAGTTCAGGATTGTTAATATCCTTGCCTTCGTAATGGCCATACGCCATAATATGAAGAAGTATTTTCAACGGAGGTATGGCCGACTCAACACTGCCGTCTTCAAAGTAATTGAGAGCAACTTTCTTCTGTGCTTCAACAATATTGTTCACACCATCAACAAAATCATCTATCCCCTGAAGTTCGGGCCGGAGCATTTTTTCATTAAACACAGCAAGTGGTTCGTCAAACAGTTTGTTCATGCAACGGAATGCGAAGTTTTCATTTATCCGGTAACCCAGACGGCTTGCCAGCACTTTTTGTCCTTTGTATTCAAAGTCATCAATTTTCTCAAGGCACTTGTTTTTAATAAGTTCCTTGGCATCCCTGTCTTCCGGTTCAAGCCGTGCCCATATTTCAGGAACCAGAATGCTTATGTCATGATCGAATCTGTTTTCAGAGCCAACATAACCTGCGGCAGAAGTAAACCCTTGATATTCTGTAAGAATATAAGATAATAGCGCATTGTTCAGGTCTGTAGTGGGCACAAGCATATTAAACGGGCCTTTGGTAAGTGCCCCTTCAGAGCCGGCACCGGTTGTTGATGGGGATTTTCCGGTTAGGCTGCATATAAAGTCCATAAACAACTCTGGCAGTTCCTGATAATGAATGGGATTGTAAACACTTAACGGACGAATGCCGTTCTTTTTGTCGGCAGGGTTGTTTCTGCGACCGGGAAGAACTGCGTTTACCGGATGGTTTACCGGGCTGTCTGGTGAAATCTTTCGATGAAGCCGTATGCCTGTTTCGGCCAGGTAATTATCAAAAGTCTCGCCGGTATTTTTATTTTTCTGTAAATAGCGCGGGTTTTTTGTTGGTTTACCATTTACAATTCTAGTATGTGACGGAACAACAAAAAACTCATCCTTATCACTTTCAACAACCTTTTTTATGAGATTTTTCACCGGCTGGGTGTATTTATCATAGTTAATGGCATCCTCGTAAAGTTCTACGGCATCCTCTTTTTTCAGAGGTTCATAGTTGGTAAGAAAGGTGTTGTCTTTTACAATATCACTCTCAGCCTCTTTATCATAACCACGAATTACTGCTTCATCGGGGCGCTGAAACAGGTAATTTTCACAGTTTGTAACCAACTTTAAACTTTTGTTATTATACTCAGTGTTCAGATTTTTAATCCGGTTAGCCGGAAGTGTTATTGATGCAGATATGTCATCTTCCATCTGAATTTTGAGGCTTGGAATAAAGTCTGATCTCAGCTTATGAAGATACCAACCGCCATCCTGAGTAAAGCCGATGCGTACATAGCTTGCCATAATTTTACTGTTGTTGTACATCAAAGCAGTTCCTTTTCTGCCGTTGATAATTTCAACAGAAAGGGCTTCTTTCCAGTCGCCGGCACCGGCATTACTTCGGTACAATCTTTTGATATACAGTACAAGAGTACGTATGTGTACAGGAATGCTTTCGATAAAAGCATTGTATTCATCATTGTATAAATCAGAAGGAGTCAGTAGCTTAACAGCAGAACCAAGAGTACGTTCCGGGCTCAGAAAGGATCTGGATTTTGTTTTGTTTTTTTCCGGATCCTTCCACCGTTTCGAATAATCATAATTAATTACCATGTCGGCAAGCCTGGCATCTGCTTCAAAATCATGCACATATACAGCTCCGTACTTTATGGCATTTTGCAGCGACTTGGAAATTTCTGATTTGCCACCACCGGATACAGTACATGGTTTGTGTAAAAATATACCTTCCGGTACGGTATCAACTATCCTCCAGAGTTGCTGGGTTGGATGCTTAACAAGCTGAAACTTATGTCCTGAAGGATGAACATATACTTTTTCAGGAGATAATTTCAGTGAAAACTCTTTTCCCTTATGCTGCCAGTAAACCTTACTTTTATTTATATCAATATCTGCATATTCAGGAATATAAATAATGTCAGGATACTTTTTATCAACAGCATAGTTTTCAGGGAAAACGTTAATTTTATCTCCCAGCAGTTTTACCGTATCCTTAAACTTATATTTATTGTTGAATTTCCTTGAAAACGGTTCTCCCAGTAATTTGTCAGTCATATTTCCCCGGGGAAATGCAATGGCTCCTCCTGCGTGCTCCTCTTCCACTAAGCCATACAGATTAGCCGAATAACTTATTTGTGTTTTAATCTCTTTTTTTGAATATCCGAAATAATTATCAGCAATTAGAGTAACCACAACTCCCCTGTCGTCGCGGCAGGTTATTTTAAATGCACTACCGTCGTTGTACAGTTCACTCTCATCTTTCCAGCACATTCCGTCACGACGCTGGCGCTCAGTAGCATCATCGTAATGCGGAAGTCCCACATCTTTTTTTCTGAGTCTGGTAAGGTGTGGTGCAAGAATAACACATCCAGTATGGCCAGTCCAGTGTTCAACATCGAGAGCCGAGTCGTTAATAGCAAGATTAGGATCTCCGGCATTACCGAATATTGACTCTACAAAATCAAGATTACTTACCAGGCATCCGGGTGCAAAAAAACGAATCTCCATTCTTTTTTCGCTCATAACTCCTTTAACCTCCGGTGACACAACAGGTCTCATTAAAAGAGAAACCATGGCTCTTGCTTTTTCTTTCTGGTTGGCGGTAAAAGGAAGTTCAGTCATCTCCTCAGGCGGGTTTAGTGCTGCCGACAACATATGAGCAAAAGTATATTTAGGCACCTCCTTTTTATCGAGAGGAACAGGAAGTCCTCCTCTGACAATATGAAAAGTTCCTTTGGTAGTACGTTTGTCATTAACAGGATTGTTCAGAATACCCTGTTTAACCCTGTAAGAACTAACCAGTTTGTTTTTAAATTCATTTCCGTTCGGAGGAAGACTAAGCTCTCTTGCAAGGCCTTTCTGGTTCAGCACAAAAGTATTACTGGGTAATCTGTACAATGAACTGTCGAACTCAATGTCTTTTAAATAATCGTCAAGAAATTTCTGTATACGCTGATCTACAGGGGGAAGATGATTTGATAAAAGACGGGATTTTTCCCTGAAGCTTTTGATTAAATCATCGGTAAGTGCAAGAAATTTAGCATTCGAATATTTTGTTTTAGCATCATCATCATCGTAAAATAAAGGCTGACCCAATGCTGCAAGTTGCAGATTTATATATTGGATCATATCTTTTCTGTCCTTCTTGGTTGGTTTTACCCCTTGATAGATCTCTTCCTTCATAGATTATACTTTTTTATTTTTTTATTAAAACGGGCGCTAAAATAATAAAATATGCAGTTAATCAATAACAAATCGAAAGTCAATAAAGAAAATTAGCTTCAATTAACAAGAGATAATAACAAAGTAAAAAAGTAAAGGAATGATTCTTAGAAGAGTATGAGAAAGATGAGTAATTGTTAATATTAATTAAAGCATCATAACACCTTCAACAGACATGGCATCTTCAGTAATTTTTATAATATCATCAGCACTTTCCATGTTCATTACACAAGTAACAGAAACATATTTTAAATTGTTGGTATACTTAAATGTTTTTTCAGCATTACCCGGAAATACGGCAATAACTTTATCAACTTTGCCGTCGCTGTTAGGAACAATAAATTTGAACATATACTTTAACGGCCATTTTTTATTCCGGCCAAGAATTTGCCGCAGTTTATAATACTTTTCATCCATAGCTTTATTCTTTTTACAAAAATATTATTTTTTAATCAGAAATAAATTGAACACTTTTGAGTAGAATTAATAAAAAATAATATGTGTTTTTCAGCTGAAGTAAGTTTCGGGGCCAGTGCGGTTCTTACTGCGACCGGAGCCATTACATTAAAAAAGAACAGGAAAAAAGAATTAATGCCATTGGCTATGGTTCCGCTTTTATTTGGCATCCAACAGTTTTTTGAAGGCTGGGTATGGATATCTTTACAAAATGAAACGTATGCTTCTTTTGCAGCAATTGCCACATATGGTTTTCTGATTTTTGCCCAGTTGGTATGGCCCGTTTGGGTTCCATTTTCAGTATACGTTCCAGAGAAAGAAAAAATAAGAAAAAAACTGATAACCTTTTCTCTTACTCTTGGAATAATTCTTGCTCTGCTATTGGGGTACAGAATGATATTTTACGATGTAAATGCATATATTCAGGAACACCACATCTTTTATAAAGTAGGACACTTTAAAAGCACAAATTGGTGGAGCGGTATTTTTTACCTCCTGCCTGCCCTCTTTCCTTTCATTTTTTCGAGTATAAAAAAAGTAAATATTCTGGGATGGCTTATGCTGTTGATGTTTGTAATATCAAAAGTTTTTTACCTGCGTTACATGATATCAACATGGTGCTTTTTTGCTGCAGTGCTAAGTGTTTACATTTATTTTATCATAAAGGATCTGAACAGGCAACAATAAAAGTAAACTGTTTAAAAAATACCTTACTGAAATATCAAAAATTATTAAAGGTTACTAAACTCTGTTAAGGTTAATTTTTACATACAGAATAGATTTTATATTTGTATTTATCTTTAAACTGGGATAAAACAATCTGTAATTTTGCCTTGAATCTTATTACAGGCATTTTGAACCAACCTAATTAAAATTTGTTGAAAGTTATAAAGCTTATCAAAGTAACTTATATGTATTATATACGTATAGTGTGGTAAAAAACGAAAACAACCTTAATTAAAATAGATGGAGCCAATTTTAAAAAGCATATTAATAATTGCATTAGTAGGATTACCAGTAGGATTACTTGTGTTGCGGGTTTTATTCAAGAGATCTGTGTTGTTCAGGATAGGAATGATTTGGATTATTGATATCTTATTTATTGTTGCCACATCAAAATATTCAACGGCATATCCTGAATCATATCCGTTATATTTGTCGCTTCCTATTGGAATAACGGTTACGGCAATTTGTTTATATATCGTTGCAAAACTGATTAAAGAGCCATTAAACAACACCATTGAGAATGTAATAAAATTATCAAAAGGTGAATTAGACATCGATCACAAACAGCTAATGCTTGACAGGAAAGATGAACTGGGAATGTTGTCTCAGGCGGTTAAGAATCTTAATGATATACTGACTGGTGTTGTAACAAATTTGCAAAATGGTTCAGAAGATATAAAAGATGCTAGCTCTCATCTGATACGGAATGCCGGGAGACTTTCAGAGGGGGCAAATGAACAGGCATCGGCAACAGAAGAGGTTTCTGCAACAATGGAAGAGATGAACTCTAATATTGAGCAAAACACCGAAAATGCCAGGATGGGAAATAAGATTGTTGCCGGAACCAAACAGCGAATGGAACTTGTAAAAGATGCATCGGATAAGAGCCTGAATGCTAATCGCAAGATTGCTGAAAAAATTAATATTATTAATGATATTGCTTTTCAGACAAATATACTTGCTCTGAACGCAGCTGTTGAAGCATCACGTGCCGGAGATGCCGGAAGAGGGTTTTCTGTTGTGGCCAACGAAGTGAAAAAACTTGCGGAAAGAAGTAAAAAGAGTGCGGATGAAATTAATATTCTTTCCAGAAATAGTGTTGAACTAAGTGAACAAACCGAGCACCTTTTTGATGAACTTTCAAGCGATCTGGAAAAAACAGTTCAGGTAATGGATGAAATTACCGCAGCAAGTATTGAACAGAAAGACGGGGCAGCTGAAATAAACAGTGCAATGATTGGGCTTAATCAGGTTACAACCGAAACTGCTGCAGCAGCTGAAAAACTTAATTCCAATGCAGAATCCCTTACTGTTTTATCGAAGAAGTTGCAGGATATGATAAAGTTTTTCAAACTGAATAATTAATTCAAATCAAAAGGTAGTTCTCTTACTATTTCTATTTTCAGAGGAGACACTTCGGCCTGAACCGGAATTATCTCAACACCGGCTTTGTATGCCATGGCTAGTGATTCTGCATAATTGGGATCAATATCTTTTGCCGGGGCAAAAATGTTCACATCACTACGCTGTATTACATAAAGCATTACTGCTCTCATGCCAATCTGCTTCACTTTTATAAGTGTTTCAAGATGCTTGCGACCACGGGTTGTGACAGCATCGGGAAAAACAGCATAATCACCCTGTTTCATGGTTACATTCTTCACTTCCACAAAACACTTTTCATTGTCATTTTCGGCATAAATATCAAATCGGCTGTCTTCAAATTTCACTTCACGCCTAACCGTGGTATAACCTTTAAGTTTATCTAATTTACCATCACGTATCGCTTCGTATGCCAGCAAATTCGGTATAGATGTATTAATGCCAACCCACCCTCCGTTGATGAATATCATTTCCCATGTGAATTTTGTTTTGCGCTTAGGGTCATTTACCGGAGTCAGATATACAGGAGCTCCCTCTTCGATACAAGTTTTCATACTTCCCGAATTGGTGCAGTGTGCTGTTACTACGGTGCCGTCTGTTAGTTCCACATCGGCAAGAAAACGTTTGTAGCGTTTGATTAATTTGCCTTCAGTCAGCTGGGTGGTAAACTGCATTCTTTTTATTGATCTTAAATGATTTCAAGAACAAAATTATCATTTTTTAGTAACGTTCTGTAATACTTACGGAACTATTTGAAAAACCTTATTGGATAACAAATAAGTCGGCTAGACTATTAATGAAAAAAGTCATAAATTTATATCTGTTTTAACCTCTAACCTGAATTGTGTTGAAGAATTTTGTGCGTAGATATTTTTTTTGGGTATTCATAAGCATTATCATCGGTGCTCTGTCGATGTTGATTTTTCCACGATTACAACATTTTAATATTAAGTATTTAAAAAAGATAAAAACCAACAGAAACTGGATTGTAGTTTATGAAGATCTAAATAATGACGGAAGAAGTGAGAAACTAATTTTTATTTCTGACACATTAGGCTTTTCTTCATTGCTAATTTATGAAGGTGCTGTTGTACACGGGCAATGGAGATTTAAAGGCAGATTCCCTAAAGGTATATTTTACTCTTGTGGTGATTATGATAAAAACGGAATTGAAGAGACCTGTGTTTTTACGGTAAGTAATGATACTTTATATCTGAATGTTATAGAGAGTTATTCAGATAAAACTATTATTAAGAACAGGAAAATAAGAAAGCTTCATCTTATTAACGGAATCTCCAACATTTTAATACATCCGGCATTATTTATTAATCTAAACTCGGACAAACAGGATGAACTGTTATTCGCTATATCTACTGGTTATAACTTTAAAGACCGGGTGATGTGTGCATTATTCTTCGAAAATGATTCACTTATCGAAACCATTCCGTCGGCAAGTTGCATAAGTTATCCGTATACCGTTTTGAAAAAAGACAGCAACATAATTATTGCAGGAATGGTCAGGGAACCGGGTAATACAGAATTGACATACTCTTACTCCGATCAACTTGCCTGGTTTATGGCATGGGACAAAAATATGGACTTTTTATTTGAACCTGTTAATATAGGAGAATACCCTGCCCTGATCTTTGTCAAGCCTTTTGTAAAAGATAATAAACTGTTTTTTGCCGGACTGTATAACTATTATGGAGTATCAGACACTTCAAAAATATTTATTGCAAACGGCAAAGGAGAAATAATAAAACAAAAGCCTCTGATTTGTTTAAAAGGCAAATCAGCTTTTATGCCGAATGATACCAAGGAGGAATTAACAATAATAGATTCTGACGGAAACATATTAATATTTGATAATAATCTTAACAGAAAAAGTACAATACAGGGAGAAAAAGTTTATTATTATGACTTTTTCAGAAAAGATATAACCGGTGACGGTGTTCCTGATAAAATATTCAACAATGACGATTTCAGCAGTTGTGTTTTTTTCGATCCTGTTTCCCTGGCTATGATTCCTGTTGATATTCCATTGAAAGGAGAACCTGTGTATATTTCCAGATATCTCAATGACGGAAAAAAACATATTAGTTTCTGTTTAAAAGGTAAAATTCTTATTTATCGTTTTTCAGAGAGTTTACTTTATAGATTCAGATATATGATTCCATTTGTTCTGATTATCATTCTTCTGACATTGGTTATTGTGGTAAAAAGATTCTTCAATTACTATCTGAATAAAAAAATATCACGTAAAAATCAGATTGCCAAACTACAATTACTAAATCTTAAAAGACAACTGGACTCTCATTTCACTTTTAATATGATAGACTGTATAGGTAACAGTTTCCGAAAAAATGATTTTGAAACAGCCGACAAACTTTTCATCAGGTATGCAAGACTTCTGCAACAATCGGTACAACTATCCGGCGAGATTGCTGTTCCTCTTGAGACTGAACTGGAGTATATTGAAAATTATCTTACTCTGGAAAAAATACGTAGTGAAAACAGGTTTGATTTTGAAATAGATAACAATGTGAAATCGCTTATCGAAGTGCCTAAATTCATGTTGTTTACATTTGTCGAAAATGCAGTTAAGCATGGTGTCCTCCCGTTGTCCGGACGTATGGGATTTATTTTGGTTAAGTCTGTGCAAAAAAACAAAACTGTAGATATTCTGATTATCGATAACGGAAAAGGAATTAATAATAAAAACATAAATAAAAACGGTACCGGAAACGGATTAAAAATAGTAAAGAAACTAATCAGTTTTTTCAAATCGGAATATAACCTGATTATAAACTACTCCATTGATGATGCCAATCCAGGCACAAAAATCCACATAACCCTGAAAAATGGAAAATAAACTAAAATGCTATATTGTTGATGATCAGTTAAATTCTGTTGAAAGAATGGAGTTTATGCTTGAAAAATGTCAGGATGTTGAAATTGCCGGCTCCAGCACTAATCCGTCGGATGCTATCCTGGAAATATTATTAATAAAGCCTGATGTTGTTTTTCTCGACATTGAAATGCCGGGATTAACAGGTTTTGAATTGATAGAAAAAATCAGGCTACATCATTTATTCCCTAAATTTATATTTGTAACAGGTTATTCCCAGTATGCAATAAAAGCAATAAAAACCCGCGCTTTCGACTACCTGCTTAAACCTATCGATCTTGATGAGCTTAAACTGTCAATCCATCGCATTGTATTAAAGGATGATATGGAAGATTTAATTCAACAATTGAAGTTAAGTAACAGAGAACGCGAGATCATAGAATTAATTATTAAAGGATTTTCCAGTCAGGAAATATCCGAAAAACTCTTCATTAGCATTAATACCGTAAATACACATCGCAGAAACCTGCTTGAAAAAAACAACTTCAAAAATACAAAGGAACTTTTGCTGGCTTTAACATCTCGTAAACAGTAAAATTACTTACTGCTAAGTATAATGATTACCTCCTAACGTTAGTAAACAGGTTAAGTCATTGCCTTAAATTTGTTTAAGATTTATCGCATATCTGTTGCCATGGCTAGAATTCAGAAGTTTATGAGCAGCGACCTGTCGTAATTATTAACTAAATCAATAGGAGGTCATTTATGAAAAATAGAAATTTAAAACTAATTATCCTGATCATCCTGATATTCGGAACTGCTGAGCTGAAATCCCAAAATTATGTTCCGGTTTCAGGAGGAGAAAGTACGGGTAGCGGAGGTACTGTTAGTTATACTGTTGGACAGTTGTTTTACAACACAATAATATCCAGCGACGGTGTTGTTAATGAGGGTGTTCAGCAACCCGTTGAAATGTTTGTGAGCACAGGAGATGCAAAACCGGAAATCACACTGAATATTTCTGTGTTCCCAAATCCTGCTAATGAGTTTCTGATATTAAAAGTCGAAAGTAACAGAATTAATGACATGTATTACCGGCTATTTGATATCAAAGGGACGCTTCTTAAAACAAAAAAAATAACCAATACTGAAACCACAATAAATATCAGCATGCTAAATCCATCGGTTTACTTTTTGAAAGTATTGCACGATGACGGTGAAGAAAAAATATTCAAAATAATTAAACACTAAATCTCATGAAAAATATATCTATACTTTTTATCTCATTATTATTTGCAGTAAATGCCTTCTCTCAGGCTCCCGATAAAATGAGTTATCAGGCGGTTATCCGTAACAGTGACAGCCGGATAGTTGCTGATCAGAAGATTGGATTGCAGATAAGCATTCTGAAAGATACTGAGGATGGACAGGTTGTTTATTCCGAAGTGCAGTCACCTACAACTAATTCTAACGGACTTGTCAGTATCGAATTCGGCGGTGAACAAGGCTGGAGCGACATCGACTGGTCTGATGGAGTTTATTTCATAAAAACAGAAACCGATCCTGAAGGAAATTCAAATTACACTATCACAGGAACAAGCAAACTACTGAGTGTGCCGTATTCTATGTTTGCTAAAAATGCAGGAAGTGTTAATTCTATGCCTGCTGTTTTTACAAATATTGCAATTAATATAACAGTTACAGGGGCTGTGTGTGGAGGAAATATTGTAACAAATGGAGGTTCAGAGATCACTGCACGTGGTGTTTGCTGGAGTACTCGTCAAAATCCCACACTTGACGATAGTGTAACTGTTGACGGAGCAGGTACAGGTTATTTTACGAGTGAAATTACTGATGTGGCTGCCGGCAATACTTATTATATCAGGGCTTATGCAACAAACG
The DNA here is from genome assembly GCA_013153405.1 of Chlorobiota bacterium. Lineage (GTDB taxonomy): Bacteria > Bacteroidota > Bacteroidia > Bacteroidales > Marinilabiliaceae > JAADEM01. Next base: position 3,939 of record JAADEM010000025.1, on the reverse strand, counting down.
ACAAAGGTACAAGTTACGGGAATCAGGTGGTGTTAGATATCCCTTCCAGTGTTGTATTCCCAACTGTAACAACAACTTCAGTTACAAACATTACTGCCAACGGAGCAACTTCCGGTGGAACCATCACTGATACCGGAGGAGCTGAAGTTACCGCAAGAGGGGTTTGCTGGAGTGCAAATCAAAATCCTACAGTTTCAGACAGTAAAACAGTAGATGGAGAAGGTGATGGCCAGTTTCAAAGTCAATTGGATAATCTTAATTCAGGCATGGTGTATTACATAAGAGCTTACGCTACCAATAGTTCAGGAACAGGCTATGGAGAACAGGTTACCTTAACAACTCTTAAAACCGCACCTGTTGTAGTAACAAGAGAACCCATTAGTATTACTGCAATGGGAGCAGTTTCAGGAGGAACGATAACACTTACCGGGGGTGGAGCAATTACGGAAAAAGGTATTTGCTGGAGCGAATCGCAAAATCCGACAATTAACGATAATAAAGTTACTGCCGGTTCCGGTACTGATGCTTTTTATTCTGCAATTAATAAGTTAAAACCTAACACTACCTGTTATGTTAGAGCTTATGCCGTAAACGAAATAGGAATAGCGTATGGAGAACAAAAAACATTTACAACCTTGGATGCTTTTTATGATGGATTTGAAACAGGTTTTAGTGGTAATACCGGTGGTTGGGGCATTGTTTTGGGCGATGCTATTGAGGGAGCTTATTCGTTATATACAAGTGTTAATGGGTCAGTTGCAACTCTGACAAGGAAACTTTCAAATTCGGGACAGATAGCTTTTTATACTAAAATAACAAATGAATATTATGCTGTGAGCATTTCTTTTTATATTGATGATGTTCTTCAGGGTACATATTCAAATACGTTTTGGGGTTTACAAAGTTTTCCAGTAACAGCAGGAGAGCATAGTTTCAAATGGCAATTTAGCTCCAATAATTCTAGATATAGCGGTTGGATCGACTATATCGTTATGCCCGAATAATGATTGGATAATTCTAAACCAAGAGTTATAAAACTAAAATATGATATCCACCTTAAAATAAGTATCGTCTGTAATGCTGAAATAGATGTTAAAAACAGGGTTGTTTTCCTAAAATTAAAAATTTAAATAAATGAATTATGAGAAAAATAAAATTGATATTAGTTTTCCTGAGTGTGTTAGTATTTATATTTAGTAGTAGTTGTTCCCGACGGGTCCTTGACTTTACTTTAATTTCTTCAAAAAACGTTGATCTTACTAAAGGTGCAACTTTTAAAAGAGGAACTAAAAGAGTTGATGGCTCTGATAAAGTACATATTATATTATTAATTCCAACAGGAGTCGCAAACCTAAAGGAAGCTCTTGATGAAGCTATAGAATGCACACCCGGATGTGTGGCTTTATTGGATGGTGTGGTTTACTATAAATTTTGGTATATACCATTACTTTATGGGCAGCAAACAGCAGTAATAGAAGGGACACCTCTTATTGATCCTGCATTGGCATCCAGTTACAATATTACTCCGAAATACCGTAAAATCAAGATTGATAATAAAGGCGTAGTTAAAAGTGTCGAAATGATATCTTCTGCAGAATATTTGGCGTTAAAAAATAAATTGGCAAAAACTTCAGCAGGTATTAATACCGAAAATTAACAGACACACTGAATTCTATATATGGCACAGGTAGATATTTACACAAAATTAAGCTGTATTTATCTGTGCCTTACTTTCCGATACAAAAATTCTTAAAGATATTCCCAAGTACTTCATCTGTTGAGATCGTTCCTGTTATCTCGCCAAGATAGTGCAGTACTTCGCGGATATCCTGTGCAAGAAGATCGCCGGATATGCCGGTGTCGAGGCCGAGAGATACTCGTTTTATGGCATCGTAGGAGTTTTTCAGGGCTTCGTAGTGGCGTGCATTGGTAACTATCACTTCGTTGTTATCGAGGGCAGAAATGTTTACTGTTTTCAGTAGTTCAGTGGTGAGTTTTTCTATATTTTTGTTGTGCTTGGCCGAAATGGGAACAATAGTGTCTGTTCCGGTCAGTTCCCGGAATTCCTGACGGTTGAATCGTTTTTCAACTTCTTTCTCATCGAGCAGGTCGATCTTGTTTATCACGACTATCAGCTTCTGATTGTTGTCGTCCATCCGTTTCTTTACATCCTCGATTGCTGAGTGTATCTTTTCATCCGGATCATTCACATCAAGCATAAGCAAGACTACAGAAGCATTTTTCAATTTAGAGTACGTACGCTCAATTCCAAGGTTCTCGATCTCGTCTGTTGTGGTACGTATTCCTGCTGTATCGATGAAACGGAACATGACCCCGTCGATACTCAGGGTATCTTCTATCACATCCCGAGTAGTGCCGTGTATTTCAGAAACAATTGCCCTGTCTTCGTTAAGAAGAGTATTCAAAAGTGTGGATTTTCCTGCATTGGTATGTCCGACAATGGCAACCGGGATTCCGTTCTTAATAGCGTTACCAAGAGAGAACGAGTTTACAAGTTTTTTCAGCATCTCGCTTATCTTATCTACAATCTCTTTTAATTGCGAACGGTCTGCAAACTCCACATCCTCCTCACTGAAATCCAGTTCAAGCTCAACAAGGGTTATAAACTGTAACAGTTCATTCCGCAGATTTATCAGCTCGTTGGAAAAGCCGCCACGCATTTGCTGCAATGCCACCTTTCGTGCAGCTTCCGACTGGGAGGCTATCAAGTCAGCCACGGCCTCAGCCTGCGACAAGTCCATTTTACCGTTCAGGAAAGCCCGTTGTGTAAACTCACCCGGCAGTGCCATTCGTGCACCGTTTTTTATCAAAAGCTGAAGTATCTGTTGCTGGATGTATGTGGCACCATGACACGATATTTCAACAATATCCTCGCCGGTAAATGAGTGAGGAGACCTGAAAACAGCTACAACAACTTCATCAAGTATTTCTTCCCCGTCGTTAATGGCTCCGAAATGCAGAGTGTTTGCTTTCTGGTCTTTCAGGTTTTTACCCTGTTTGGGTGAACGGAAAACCTTGTCAGCTATTTCGATGGCCTTATCTCCCGACAGGCGAATAACTGCTATAGCCCCCATTCCCGGAGGTGTTGATATGGCGCATATTGTTGATTGGTCGATCATATGAGTATTTTTTGCAAAGTTAATTTTAAATTTGCAATGCTGAAACAACAAATGATTCGTTTATTTTATGTCACGACGATTGTTATAATTTTCTTTTCACTACAACCGTATCAATGCCTTTTAAATGGCCATTTAGTTTCGGAACAAAAAGAAGAACTGGAAATTTATCAAACTGATTTACCAATATTGATCAGTACAGGATACGATAGTTTTATCGTCATTGTTCCGAATAAAACACTTAAGCAATCAGAACTTTTAATTTTTCTTTGAAACCTTCAGGTATATCCTTTATTAAGTTTTCCGAAATATTCAGTTCCTCTACTTTTCCGGGGATGATCTTATCAAAAGGAAAGTGCTTTATTCGGTTATTGTTAAGGTAAATATTTGTGAGGTTTTTCAGCATAAACAATTTTTCTACTCCCTTTTCTATTACATTCTCAGTAAGGTCAATAAGCCCTAACGATGTTAATCCATCAAGATTATCGGGAACAACCGAAAACTCATTATAGCCGAGGTACAGCTTTTGAAGTTTTTTAAGATTACTGAATTCTTCCGAAAGCGAAGAAAGACTATTATATCTGATATCAAGATATGTAAGCTCAGAAAGCCCTCCTATTTCGCCCGGAACTTTTGCAATTCCGTTCTCTCTTATGTCGAGATATTCTAGATGCTTAAGCATAAAAATCTCTTCAGGGAATGCACCTTTTAATTTCACATTAAAAATGCTTAGGTGTGTTACCTGCTTATATTCATTAAGAATGAAACCTTTAGAAAACCATGTAATATTCTTAAGCTGTTT
>JAADEM010000043.1 GCA_013153405.1 Chlorobiota bacterium | reverse complement strand
TGAAATCGCTGAACTAAAGACCCCATGCGGGTTAACCCTCCCGAGATTCCTCGGGACAGGCTGATTTAGAGATTCACTGTTTTGGCGATAGCCGAAACAGATGAATGTCTTAATCGATGGTCATTTAGAATTGTTTTACAATTCTAATGACCATTTTGGGGTAAATATACCATCATTAGTGAGGAGGAGCAGCCAGTTTCGATTCTTTCTGGAACGGAGTCTGCCTGACCAACGCAGTCTGACAGGCAGACTTCACTCCGCTACTAATGACGGAATTGTTTAATAAGTTAGTATTCACTTGTATTAATGTGTCATTGCGAATCCGTCGGCAGGCAGGTTTCTTCACTAACACTCATTGCGATGACGATAAACATTTCGTCAGCGAACAAAACATTTTTTTAATCCCGGCAATACTTTATAAAAACTATTCCACCCTTTCACTCCTCAGCATTCAACACCTTCATTATTGCCGATGCCTTAACCAGGCACTCTTCATACTCTTTTTCCGGCTCTGCAAGTGCAGTAATGGCACTCCCCACCATAAACGACAGATAACCTTTTTTCTGATTATACAACATACTTCTTATCACAACATTAAAGTCAAAGTCGCCTTCCGGTGTAACATAACCAACCGAACCGCTGTAAAGACCTCGTTTGGTAACCTCGTATTTTTCAATAAGTTTCATAGCACTAACTTTAGGAGCACCTGTCATTGAGCCCATAGGGAAAGTAGCCTTAATAGCATCAACCCAACTGTGGTGCTCATCCATCTCCGCCGATATGGTTGATATCATCTGATGAACCTGCCTGAAAGAGTATACTCCGCACAACTCTTCAACCTTTACCTTTCCCTGTTTTGCCACTTTTGACAGATCATTTCGTACAAGATCGGTTATCATGATATTTTCGGAGCGTTCTTTCTCCGATGTTTTCAGATACTCGATATTTGCTTTATCAATAAACGGATTCTGATCGCGCGGAGATGTTCCTTTGATAGGCTGACTAATCAATCTGTTCCCCTCTTTCTTCAGATAACGCTCAGGAGAGGCACAGATTAGGGTTTTATCATGATACTTCATAAACGCGGAAAAAGGAGCCGGAGATACTTCACTCAGTTTCTCATACAAATGCAAAGGCGAGATATTAAGTTTTTGAGCATAAAACTCGATGCAGTAATTCATCTCATATACATCACCTATACCTATGTGATGTTGTATCTTATTCACCACATCTACATATTCGGCATGCGTAACACGGCTCACTAGCTTAACTTCAGGCATATCTTCCTGAATATTATCCTCAAGTTTTACCGATTTCATGAATAAATCAACATCCTCCTTACTATCTTTCCCGGTATCAAAACCAATTTCCCACTTTCCTTCCCTTTTCCTAATCAAAAAACGAGGAATAAAAAAATAGAACAGAGGCAGTTCTATTTCATCATCATTGTGCGACTCAAGCTGCTCAAACTCATTCTTGAGGTCATAAGTCAAAAATCCAAGCATCCAGTCATTATGCTGTGAATGGAAACTTTCAAGCCTGTTAAAATCTTCATTAATTTCATAAAGCTTATCAACACCGGCTATAAAATCAATTGTATCGGACTGAAAACCGGAACTATTAAAATCATTACCATCCAATATCACTCCGGACCCGACATTACGCATATAATACAACAGTTTCTTTTTAAACTGTTTTTCATTGTCAACGTTGATATCAATAAATTGTCGCATACGACAAATTTAATCAATAAAAAATATTTAGCCCCAAAATGCAATAAAAACCAGATAACATTTTCAATTATCATGCGTATATTTGAAACTCAATAAACAATGAATAAAATGAAAGAAACAACATTAGGATTGCTTTTTGCATTTATAGTTTTAAGTATAGGTTTTATATCGTGTAATAATGACAACACCAATGAACCCGAAGAAGATTCCATTACCAATAAAGTAAATTTCAGCAATGTATATTTTGAACTTTCATGGGGAACATTAGAATATTACGGCAAACTTGATTCTGCTAACGAAGGATATAATTACGACATCACATTATTCTCGCCGGATTTTGAATACGACGCTATTAATGATATAATCTCAGGCGTCGGTTCGGCCATATATTTTGAAATTTATTCGGACTCTGAAACCGAATTATCCCCAGGAACATATACCTTCGATCCTGAAGGTATATGCACTCCGTATACTTTCGATGAAGGAGATCTCACATACAGATACAACACTGATACCGAACTTAATGAAGCAGATCTCGATATTGCTTCCGGCACAATAAAGATCGAAAAAACCGACGATTCCGTTTATGAGATAACCATTAATTGCAAAAGCACTGAAGGAATAGTAATTACCGGGTACTATAAAGGAACATTAATTTACAAAGATATTTCTTTAGAATACAGTAGCTCAGCAATAAACAGAAACGAAACCATAAAACCATCAAGGCTCTTAAATTAAAAAAGGTTGTTCCCAAAACTGTCAGACATTAAAATCAATGAATAGTACAATCCTGAAAACAACCTTTTTCCCCGGTTAAGTTATTATCCTGTAATAAAAAAACTTAATGCTTTGACAAGTATTGAGCAATTCCTTCATGAGTAGGCTTAAGTGCCTCATCTCCTTTGTGCCAGTCGGCAGGACAAACCTCACCATGCTCTTCAAAAAACTGCAGAGCATCAATAACGCGAAGTGCTTCATCAATACTTCGGCCAAGCGGCATATCATTCACCACCTGATGACGTACAATACCATCCTTGTCGATTAAGAACAATCCACGGTAAGCCATGGGAGTACCTTTAAAAATCTCGTTTCCCTCATCATCGTAATCAAACTCACCGGCCAGAACATCATAATTCATTGAAATAGTCATACTGTTATCGGCAACCAGCGGGTATTTCACACCTTTGATTCCTCCGTCGTTTTTTTCAGTCTGAAGCCACTTCCAGTGAGAAAATGCCGAATCAACAGAGACTCCAATCACAGCTACATTGCGATCTTCAAACTCCTTTATTCTATCCTGAAACGCAATAATCTCAGTTGGACAAACAAAGGTAAAGTCGGCAGGATAAAAGAACAAAACCACATGCTTTTTACCAATATATTGCGACAATGAGAAATTTTCAACTATTTCGCCTCCGTCTACTACTGCTTCAGCTGAAAACAACGGAGCTTTTTTTCCTACTAATACTGACATAATCTGTTTTTTAGTTTAATATTAATTTATTGAACAACTATTATTACTGTCTGTTCTATTATAAAACAAACTAATCTTCACGTTGTTTAGAAAAATTCCTGATTAACATCTTTTAACCGCCGGTTAATATTCTACAGGATTAATAAACCCAAAATGGTCATTAGAGTTGTAAAACTATTCTAAATCAGGGCTACCCCGCACAAGGGCTTTAGTTCAGCGATTTCATAGCTTAACTAAAGATAAAAAAGGGGATGTCCCCAAAGTATAAACACGACGTCATTGCGAGAATTCACACCAATTTTTGTAGCATAATGAGTAGATGACGGAAAATCAGCATCATCGCGAAAAGCGTGAGCGAAGAAGCCTGCCTACCGAAGGCTCGGCGCAGTCAGGCTTCACTACATTCGGAATGATGACTTTTTGGACATCCTCCCCCCCAGTAATTTTAATAAAATCCTTTAACCCTTTTGGGTTACCAATTCGGTTATTCTTAAAACCACATCCACCGCTTTCTCCATACTTTGTACAGGAACAAACTCGAATCGTCCGTGAAAATTATGGCCTCCTGCAAAAATATTAGGAGTAGGGAGTCCCATGAAAGACAGACGAGAGCCATCTGTACCTCCACGAATAGGACGTATTATCGGCTTTATTCCAACATCTTTCATTGCCTGTTCGGCTATATCGACTATATATTTTACCGGTTCAATCTTTTCACGCATGTTATAATACTGGTCTTTTAACTCAACCGAAGCTGTTCCTTCTCCGAACTCTTTATTTATTTTACGAACAAGGTGTTCCATCTCTTTCTTACGCCTCTCAAACCTATCGCGGTCGAAATCACGAATAATATACTGCAATTCGGTTTTTTCCACATTACCATTTACCGACATAAGATGATAAAAACCTTCGTATCCCTCAGTATGTTCCGGTGTTTCATGACGCGGAAGCATTGTAATAAACTGGTTGGCAATCCTCATCGAGTTACGCATTTTATGCTTTGCATAACCAGGATGAACATTCTGGCCTTTAAAAGTAACTTTAGCACCAGCAGCATTAAAATTCTCATATTCCAGTTCTCCGATCTCACCTCCATCGAGTGTATATGCAAAATCAGCCCCAAACTTTTCAACATTAAAATTATCGGCACCCTCACCTATTTCTTCGTCCGGAGTAAAACACACCCTTATCTTACCGTGTTTTTTAGACTGATCGTTCATGAGAATCTCCATAGCTGTAACAATCTCAGCTACGCCTGCTTTATCATCAGCTCCGAGAAGTGTTTTACCGTCGGTAACGATCAAATCCTGACCTTTGTATTTTTTCAGCTCCGGAAACTCATTTACACCGAGCACAATACCATCCTCTTCATTCAAAACGATATCGTTACCACCATAATTTTCAACAATTCGAGGATTTACATGCTTCCCCGGAAAATCTGGACTTGTATCCACATGGGCAATAAATCCCACTACCGGTACATCTTTATCGATATTGGAAGGCAACGTTGCCATCAGATATCCGTTTTCATCAAGTTCAACATCCTGAAGCCCTATTTTTTTCAACTCTTCGGCCAGTTTCTCCGAAAATTCATATTGTCCGGGAGTAGATGGCGTAAGACCGGTATTCGGATCCGACTGTGTATTTTCCTTTACATATCTGAAAAATCTGTCAACTAACTTTTCCATAATTATATTTTTGTTGATTTATCTGTTGATTTGCTCATTAACTTAAAAATATATGTACTTACCAATTAATTCTGAATGTATCCAATGAACACATAAACAACCTGTCATCCCTTCACATCGTCCGATTTGTACTGAAAGCCCAGACGTTTGCCTGTTTTTATACCTGAATTCATTATCTCCTGTTCAACCTGCATAAGTGTCATCATTATCATATCGTCATATGGCGGCACCAGAAGATCAAAGCTCAATGAATAGAAAACTGCAACTTCAATTATTTTCTTCAACGATTCATTATCGAGTTTTTTCTTGCCGAAACTTTTCACTCCCATCCCCCGTTGACGCTTCCCTTCAACAAAGAAATAACCATCTTTATTTACAAACAACCTGGCAACCAGATAACCTATATCCTCGTGCCTTTTGTATTTAAATGAATCGTACAAAAAATTATAAAAGTATATTACACCACAATAGGTATTGGAAACATCTTTTTTACTGTATTCGTTTTTCCATATCTCATGGTCACGGTCGAATTCAAAAGTATTGGAATGCATATTAAAAATAAGCATATCGCCGGCAACCTTAAGCTGAGCAACAAATTCACCACGGTCCTTGTACTGCAGTCGTATACGTTCATCATCAGAAATAAGCACTCCGTTATACTCTGCTTCTATCTCCTCCAGCAATTTTTTCATTTGCTGAAACACTTCACGCGTCTTATCAAATACCTTTTGTTTAACTGGAGCTTTTTGATTAAGCAGTTCTGTTATCTGTTTTTTTATGCTGTTATTTCCCATAGGTTAAAATTTATGCTACACCGTAATTTACAATCATAAAAATAGTGTTTTAATAAATACAATAAGCAAAACCGGGTTATGAACTTTGTCATAAAAATCCGGGCAATAAAAAAAGGCCCCCATAAGGGAGCCTTTTAGTTTCGTTAAAATAATCTGGTGATATTGAATCAAATGTTCTTAAAGGTTAATAAGCCTGTGCAAAAACCACCCTTTGTTTCGACGGCTTTCCTGTTACCATACATATCCCTTCCTCCGGCTCACTTTCCAGAGGAATACAACGGATAGTAGCTTTGGTTTCATCCTTAATTCTCTGCTCTGTTTCAGCAGTACCGTCCCAGTGAGCAAGAATAAATCCGCCTTTTTCTTTCAGAACCTTTTTAAATTCTTCGTAACTGTCAACCCTTGTGGTTTTCTCGGCTCTGAAATTCAATGCCTTGTTATAAATATTATCCTGAATCTCATCAAGCAAGGTCTGGATATACTTTTCGACACCATCCATAGGAACAACATTCTTCTCAAGAGTATCGCGGCGGGCAACCTCTACTGTTCCGTTCTGAACATCGCGCGGGCCGATAGCAAGACGAACAGGAACCCCCTTCAGCTCATACTCAGCAAATTTCCAGCCCGGCTTCTTCTTATCGTTATCATCGAACTTCACATCGATATTCATATCACGCAACTTCGAAACAATCTCTTTTGCCTTTTCTGAAACCTGTTTAAACTCTTCTTCCTTCCTGTAAATCGGAACTATCACAACCTGTATAGGTGCGAGTTTAGGAGGCAAAACCAGGCCATTATCGTCAGAATGAGCCATAATCAACGCACCCATGAGTCGAGTTGAAACCCCCCAGGAAGTAGCCCATACATACTCCTCTTTCCCTTCGCGGCTTGTGTACTTCACATCAAATGCCTTTGCAAAGTTCTGCCCGAGGAAATGTGAAGTTCCTGACTGAAGTGCTTTTCCATCCTGCATCAACGCTTCAATGGTGTATGTATCAAGAGCTCCTGCAAAACGTTCATTTTCTGTCTTTACTCCTTTCAATACAGGTACAGCCATATATTTTTCAGCAAAATCGGCATACACATTTATCATAGTTACCGTTTCCTCAATAGCCTCCTCTTTTGTTTCATGAGCTGTATGTCCTTCCTGCCACAAAAACTCTGCCGTACGAAGGAACAAACGGGTACGCATCTCCCAGCGGACAACATTAGCCCACTGATTTATTTTAATCGGCAAATCGCGGTACGATTGAATCCAGTTTTTATAGGTACTCCAAATTATTGTTTCTGAAGTAGGTCGTACGATCAGTTCCTCCTCCAGTTTTGCATCAGGATCGACAATTACACCGTCACCATCAGGATCGTTTTTCAGTCTATAATGTGTAACCACTGCACACTCTTTTGCAAAACCATCGACATGAGCCGCCTCCTTACTGAAAAATGATTTGGGAATAAACAGCGGAAAATATGCATTTTCGTGACCTGTATCCTTAAACATACGATCTAACTGCCTCTGCATCTTTTCCCAGATTGCATAACCGTATGGTTTTATAACCATACTTCCCCTGACAGCAGAATTCTCTGCCAGCTCTGCTTTCAACACTAGGTCATTGTACCATTGGGAATAGTTTTCGCTTCTTGGTGTTAAAACTTTTGCCATTATATTAATTTTATTCTTATATATTTGAAAGGCACAAAAATAATAAAAAAACAACCTAACCCTCTATTAGTTTATTCAAACTTTTTAAGTAAAATTGTATCCATGAAGAAACCATAAGACTCTTTTTAACATTTATTTATTATTTCCATTGCAAAATTCACATTTGGTATCATTATTGCATATTTATTGAACAGAAGTAATAATAAAAACACCGGAGGATTAATTATGAAAACTATATATTTATACATTGCAATAATAGCTTTTAGTTTAGCATCCTGTACTTCGTCAAAATGGGCATCAGCTAACTATGAAGATGATCTTTATTACACTCCGGGAGATAATCCTCATTCTGTTTCAGACGAATTTCTTCCTGTTTATTCACAAAAAGAGTTGAAAAAAGAAGACAGAAAAGATTTCAATCAAAAAGGAAGCGAATATACCCGAAACAATCCAAACTACTCCATAGAACAGGTAACAGCAGATCTTGCCGATGTTCAAACATCTTATGCCGATCTTTTGAATAACGACAGCATCAACGATGTTGATACAATGCTTTATTATAATGACGAGACCGGTTACTGGGTTGATGGCTTTGAAGGATCTCAGTCGGATCTTGATTATGCCACACGTTTAATAAAGTTTCACGGTCCTTTTATCGGAATTCCTTATTGGTCTCCACTGTATACAGATGTACTTTTCTTCAACACCTGGGATTGGAATGTTTATGTTGATAACAATTATGTTTATGCATTTCCCACATATACAAATCCGTTTTACTGGAACTCCGGTTTTTATATGGGATTTGGATATACAAGTTTCAATCCATGGTACTATCCCCCTTATTATGGATACTATCCTCCATATTACGGGTATTACCCTCCATATCCCCCATATTACAGCCCGGGCTACCCATACAATCCTGGTATAGCTCCGATATACTCAGAAAATTATTATTACGGCCCTAGAGTAACCACCGGAAGCTCGGGCAGGATTACTCCGGCAGAGAACAGTACTGTTATTGGCCCAAGGCTGGCAAAAAATATATCAAATACTGATATTAACAATAGTGTTGCAAGTACAAGAACAACATTTACCAGAACATCAGATAACAACTTAAGTATTAAAAGCGGTACCACATCTTACACCCGTTATGCAAGGAGTAACCAGCCTCAAGAACCTCAAGGAGATAAAAAATCGGTAACTACCAAACGTAATACCGCAACAAACAGTTCTAATGTGCGTACCACAAGGCGCAGCTACTCTTCGTATAGTCCGACAAAAAGCACCAAACGCCCTACATTTAACCGTGCCACATATACTAGAAGAACAACAACGACATCAAGAAGTAGAACATCGACAACAGCTGTTCCAAAAAACAGAAGTTATGCCGTACCAAGAAGTAAAAGCAGCAGTTACACCAAAACCAGATCAAGCAATATTCACAGACCAACTTACAAAACAGGCTCTTCAAAGTCCTCAACATATTCACCAACGAAATATTCAGGTTCATCAACAAGAACACGAAGCTACTCGACACCATCGAGGTCTTCAACCAGCAGCAGCTTCTCGTCTGGTTCCACGACAAGAACATCACGTAGCAGTAGTTCATCGGGAACAACCAGAAGCAGCAGTTCGAGGGGAAGAAGATAAATTAAAATCGGATAATTGGTTTTTGAATTACAACAGAAATAATTACTTCAATTATTTGAGGATTTTTCTAACCCAAAAATTAATTCCAGAGTCATGAAAAACTTAATTTCAATATTTATATCATTGTTATTATCCATAACGGCATTGAAAGCACAAACACTGGATGATGCAATCAGGTTTTCACAAAATAACATAACAGGAACAGCACGATCGGCAGCAATGGGAAATGCATTCGGAGCTCTGGGAGCTGACTTTACGTCTCTTTCTATAAACCCTGCAGGAATAGCTGTATATCGGAGTTCTGAAGTTTCTTTCACCCCGTCATTTTCATTCAACAACACCTCATCCACATATTTCGGTAATGTTTCAGAGGACAATGAAAGCAGTGTACCTTTTAATCAGGCAGGTGTGGTCTTCACGTATAAACAACTTAACAACAATGACAAAGGAATTATAAGTACTCATTTCGCATTTGGTTACAACAGGATAAGCAATTTTAACCAGACTTCCGTTATACAGGGTTACGGTATACAATCATCTAAACTGGGACAATTTGTAATTGATGCCGACGGAAACTATCCCGACCAGCTTGATGGTTTTGGCAGCTCTCTGGCATTCAACACATGGCTTATCGACACATTACCGGGAATTGGTAATTCCTATTTCAATGCATTTGAAGGCATTGATGACAATGGCAATATTTTATGGAGGGCACTTAACGGTCTGGACCAAAAAAGATACACTGAGAGCAGCGGTTATGCCGGAGAATATGAATTCTCGATGGGTATAAACATAAGCAACACTCTTATGATAGGTGCAACAATGGGAATTCAGAACCTTAACTATAAAGAATCGAGTACATACAGCGAATTTAACTCATACGGTTTAACACCCGCTTTCCAAACAGACCTCGATTACTATAAATACAACACATATCTAGATCAGACAGGTACCGGAGTAAATTTTAAATTTGGAATAATTGCAAGACCTGTACCCATGCTAAGATTAGGTGCTGCAATACACACTCCGACCTATTACAATATCTGGGACCGGTGGAGCAGTAATATAGTTGCGTATTATCAGGATGATGCAGTATTTAAAGAATCATCACCCTACGGCGAATACAATTACAAATACAGAACTCCGCTAAAAGCAACAGGGTCGGCAGCTTTTGTATTGGGAAAATTCATGATACTTAGCATTGACTATGAATTTGACAACTATAAAGGAACAGAATTTAAACCGGTATCATATTCCGACGATTATCTGATATACCTGAATGAACAAATTGACGAAAAATTTAAAAACACAAGTAACATAAGAGCGGGACTGGAGTTCAAGATTATGCCGGCAGTTGGAATCCGGGGCGGATTCTCATACCAGGACTCTCCTTATAAAGAGGAATATGAAAACGAAAAATCAACATTTACAACATATTCAGGAGGTATAGGTTACCGCACTTCAAGATTCTTTGTAGATATTGCCTACATGATGACAAACCGTGAATATGATTATTACAACTACAACTGGGATCCAAGCTGGAACGATTATCACGGCGTTCCGGAACCCGCAAGAATGAAATCGACCGACAACCAGATTATGTTCTCATTCGGTTTCAGATTCTGACATATCAACACAATATAAAATAGAACGAGGATGTCCAAAAAGTCGTCATCCCGAATGAAATGAAGCCTGCCTGCCGTAGCACGGCGCAGGCGGGGAATCTCTATATTCACAAATGTTGAGAATCAAGAGATTGCTTCGTCGTTCCTCCTCGCAATGACGTCTATTTTTTACTTTTTGGACACCCTCGTTTTTTTTTGTTTTATTTTAAATTTTCTCTGGAATATTAGTATTTGGTACTAACATCTTCATTTTCAAAACTTTTATTATATTGGGTCATGGCTCTCATACTCATACCCATACTTGAAAATCCTCCGTCATGGTAAAGATTCTGCATAGTAACCTTACGTGTAAAATCGGAAAACATTACAACACAGTAATTGGCACACTCCTCTGCTGAAGCATTCCCCAAAGGCGACATCCTGTCTGAAAAGTCCATAAGTCCGTCTATTCCTTTTACTCCGCTACCTGCAGTAGTAGGCGTTGGCGATTGTGAAATAGTATTAACACGAACTTTTCTTTCACGTCCGTAGATATATCCGAAACTTCTGGCTATCGATTCCAGCAATGCTTTGGCATCAGCCATATCGTTATATCCGTACAGGGTTCTCTGTGCAGCAACATAAGATAAAGCAAGCATTGATCCCCAGGGATTGATAGCATCAAGCTTAAATGCAACCTGCATCATTTTATGAAATGATATAGCAGATATATCAAGTGTTTTTTGCAGATAATTATAATCCAGATCGTGATACACACGCTTTTTACGAACATTAAGAGACATCCCTATAGAGTGCAATACAAAGTCAATTTTCCCATCAAAAATCTCCATTGTTCTTTTAAATACATGCTCAAGATCTTCCACCTTAGTGGCATCTGCAGGTATGAGCTCGGCATTACACTTCTTGCTCAGCTCAATAACCTCTCCCATACGACAGGCCACCGGAGTATTACTAAGCGTAAACTCTGCTCCCTCTTCATAAGCCATCTCTGCGACCTTCCAGGCTATTGATTTATCATTTAACGCACCAAAAATTATTCCTTTTTTTCCTTTTAGTAAATTATATCCCATAATTAAAATATTAAATTATCAGCATGCAAATATACGTCAATGTGAGCTTACGAAACAAATATTCCCACTCATTTCAATTTAAGTTCAACAACAACGTAACAAACAAAAAGATGTAATGTTCTAGTTTTCAAGAAGAGCACGGGCATTATTAAGTGCAGCATCCGACAAATCGGCTCCACTAAGCATTTTGGCAATTTCAACCACCCGGTCGTCACCATTAAGTTCGGTGATTCCGGAACTCGTTCTGGTGTCATCGTCTGTTTTATACACTTTAAAGTGCTGCTTACCTTTAACCGCTATTTGAGGAAGATGAGTAATTGCAATAACCTGAATAGTTTCCGCCATCTCTCCCAGTATACGTCCCATTTTGTCGGCAACCTCACCTGAAACACCCGAATCTATTTCATCAAATATTATTGTAGGCAATCCTTTTGAAGTGCTGAGTAGAGCTTTTATCGACAACATTAACCGTGACATTTCTCCGCCAGAGGCAACTTTATCTATCGGGGCAAGGTCGGTGTTTTTATTAGCCGAAAAAAGAAACACTATCTCGTCCTGACCTTTGGGAGTCGGAACCTCGAGTAGTTTATGCCTGATTTCAAACCGTGCATGTTCCATTCCAAGTTCTGCCAACTGCTTAAGTATTGTGCGGGTAATGATATCAAAAACCGAACGGCGGAGCCGTGTAAGCACTTCGGCTGATTTCTTAAGTTTCTTCTCCAGTTTTTTCTTTTGTTCTCTGAGTTGCTCAATCTCTTCATCAAATGAATCAAACCTCCTTAGTTTTTCATCATATTCGTCACGAAGTTTTATAAGCTCATTAACATCATTGACCCGGTGTTTGTGCATAAGAGAATTTAGCAAGTCCACCCTCTCTTGTTTTTCAGATATTGCCTGCGGATCATACTCAACGGTTTCTGCCTTTCTAATCACCTCTCCGGCCAGATCTGAAATATCAATATAAGCCGTTTCAAGCCGGGCCATCATCTCACCGGCTTCAGGGAAGAAATCACTTACTTTGTCCAGAATACCTTTTGCTTCTTTTATTGCTGCCAGGGCCGGCTGATGTTCTCCGTTCAATAATTCATGCACACCGACAAGGCTCATTTTTATATCCTCGGCATGAGTCATCTGCTGTAATTCATCCTCCAGCCCGGAAAGTTCATTTTCTGTCAGGTTGGCTTCTTCAAGTTGTCTATACTGAAACTGAATATAATCGTAATCGGCTTTTTGCTTTTCATTCTCCTCAACAAGAGAATCTATCTTTTCCGAAAGCCCGGTATATTCTTTAAACAGTGCCGAATACTCCTCCTTAACTTTTAAATCACCATGCACTGTATCAACAACCATCAACTGGAATCCTTTGTCACCCAAAAAAAGATTCTGATGTTGCGAATGAATATCCACAAGTTTTGAGGTTACCTGTTTTAAAAAGGACAGATTTACCGGTGTATCATTTATAAAAGCCCTTGATTTTCCTGTCGGAAGAACTTCTCTTCTTATTATTGTATGCTCTTCGTAATCAACATCATTTTCTTCAAACATGCTTTCCAGTCCATAGCCGTTAATCATAAACTCACCTTCCACTATACATTTACGTTCCTTATCGAGCAATACAGAAACATCACTTCTGTTTCCCAGTATCAGCGATAAAGCTCCAAGTATAATTGACTTGCCGGCTCCAGTTTCCCCGGTTATTACCGTAAAGCCGTCATTGAGCGATAGCTCTATCTTATCAATAAGAATGTAGTTTGAAATACTTAATGTCTTCAGCATTATGGTCCGGATGTTATTTTTTCATATTTCTTAATATTCGATGGATCTATCTCTTTCAGCAAACTTGCGGCCTTTCCTTTTTCGATAGGGAAAGCCCCGGAAAATATATTAACCAGTTCATCGGATTTGGCATCAAAAAACATTGTCATAGCAGCCGAACCCGGATCCTGGTTCTGCACCTTTCTTAATCCTTCCAGTGCGCTGTAAATATTACTTCGTCCCTCCTGAGGCTTATCACTCATTATATCAAGCCCCTTAATATGGTATTCGTACAGGCATTTCCTCAATGGCCTGTGATACTGGTTAAGTATATTTTCTGTAAGCCAGTATCTGTTTTTTTTGTTTTCAAAAGATTTCCATCCCGGTTCTTTCGCATTTTGTGCCCTGTTAACTATATTCTCGGCTTTCTGATAAAACGGGGTTCCTCCGTTCAAACTGAATGTATCATGATCGATACCAATAATCATATATGCGTAATAGGCCATAACAGCAACCAGGTTGGAAGAAAATGTATTCGGATTATATACCAGCGGCTGGTCCTCAACATATGTAAACTGAAAATCCTGATCAAGACGATTGAGAGTTACTGTTTTGTATGATGCATTATATACCGGTCTGCTTGCTTGTATCTGAATTGTACCTCTGAACTCATCGGCCGAAATAGCCTCTTTCAGATTTATAAGAATATTACAAACAATACGTTCTTCGGGAGCATAAACCTCATTGGTCCATGTGGTATTGTTCATGAACTCGGTGAGAGCTTTTTGCAATGTTTCAAATATGCTTTTATTTGTTCCCTGAATACTACGGGATACAACCTGAACATTACACCTTAATTCCTGCGAAAAGGAAATTACCGAAAAAAATAACAATATGACAGTCAGTATTCGTCGCACAGGCATTTATTTCAAATAGGATAAAAGATAATCTATAATATCAGAAGCCACCTCCTGCTTTGTTTTTAACGGAAATTCCTTAGTTTTATTTTCTCTGTCAATAATGGTTATCTTGTTGGTATCGCTCATAAACCCTGCTCCTTCATCTTCAAGCGAATTAAGAACAATGAAATCCAGGTTTTTCTTTTTTAGTTTTTCAACAGCATTTTTTCTTGCATCATTTGTCTCAAGGGCAAACCCTGCAACAACCTGATCATCACGCTTACGGCTGCCCAGCATAGCAGCAATATCTGTAGTAGGTTTTAATTTCAACATCAATTCGTCACCTGTTCTTTTCATTTTATTGTCAGCAACCGTTTCCGGGGTATAATCCGCTACAGCAGCAGACATTACAGCCGCATTCGCCGACTTGAAGTATTTTTCACAAGCCTCCTTCATCTCTTCTGCACTCTCAACATCAATCCGTTTAATGGCCGGATTTATGGTTTTAAGCTGTGATGGCCCTGACACCAATATTACTTCTGCTCCTCTTGATGCCGCTTCTTCTGCCAGATTAAATCCCATCTTGCCTGATGAGTAGTTTCCGATAAACCTTACCGGATCAATTTTCTCATAAGTAGGCCCTGCTGTTATCAAAAAGGTTTTCCCTTTCAGCGGTTTGTTTTTTTCGCTAAAAAATGCACGAAGGTTATCAACAATAACCTCAGGATCTTCCATCCTTCCTTTGCCGCTGAGACCACTAGCCAGCTCACCAGTAGCTGGCTCTATAATTACGGCCCCGTATTCCTTCAGTTTTTTTACATTATCCTGAGTTGCCGGATGTTTATACATATCCAGATCCATAGCAGGAGCTACAAACACCGGACATTTTGCCGAAAGGTAAGTAGTAAGCAAAAGGTTATCACAAATACCCGAAACCATCTTTCCCATAGTATTGGCAGAAGCAGGAGCTATGAGCATCAGATCGGCCCAGAGCCCAAGGTCAACGTGACTGTGCCAGGTACCGTCTTTTGACTCAAAAAACTCGCCCAGAACCGGTCTTCCTGACAAGGCAGACATAGTTACAGGAGTTATAAATTCCTTGGCTGCTTTAGTCATTAAAACCTGTACTTCGGCTCCCTCTTTAACAAGAAGCCGTAACAGATATGCCGATTTATAAGCGGCAATACTACCTGTGATACCGAGTATTATCTTTTTACCTTTAAGCATATCTCAAAAATAACAGAAAAAAAAAGATAAAAGAAATAATACAATCTCTTTTATCTTTTTCAATAAGTTTATTCAGAAATCCTGACTACTCTTTCACCTCTTCTTCGGGTTTACGATAATAAATCTTGCCTTCTACAAACTCCTGTGCCGCAATAGCTGTTGGTTTAGGCAATCTTTCATAAAAACGTGAAATCTCTATCTGCTCACGATTCTCAAAAACCTCCTCCAGATTATCAGTAAAAGATGCAAACTCCTGAAGCTTCTTATTAAGCTCCTCCTTCATCTCCGAACTTATCTGATTTGCCCTTTTTGCTATAATCACAATCGACTCATACAGATTTCCGGTGTCTTTCGATAACTCATTCTTATCCCAGGTAATAGTTGTAACCGGGGCATTTGTTTTTTTGTAATCTATCGGCATTTCTATATCAATTTAATTTTCATTTTCTATAACAGATCCTGTGACTGCTGAAGAATGCGTTCAGCCTTTTTCAGATATTTACTGTTGGGAAACTCATTTATAAATGAATAATATTCATCAATCGTATCCCTTAATCGCTCCTCTTTCTTTTCTTCCACACTGTTTACAGCCTGAATAAATTTCGACTCCAGAATCAGAAACGAAAGTTCTTCCCTGTATTTGGTATCCGGAAACTCTTTAAGAGTGTTCTGGGCTGTAATAACAGCTGCTTTATAGTTATTTCCCAAATATGTTCCCAGGTTAAAATATAATTTGGCATTCAGATAAGCTTTTTCAACCAGTTTATTTCTAAGCTCATCCATCATTCGTGTAGCCTCCTCTACTTTCGGACTATCAGGAAACATATTAATAAAAAGCTGAAATTCATTTATTGCATTTTCGGTATCGGTCTGATCCAAACGCGGATCCGGCGACAGTTTGTAATAACAATAGGCACTCTGAAACTGGCACTCTTCAACCAGCTGACTTGAAGGAAAGGTTTTAACAAACTCTCTGAAATAATGCCCTGCCATAATATAATCACGCATGTTAAGCAAACAGTTGGCATATACATATGTCACCGTTTCAGCCTTATCGGTTCCCTTATAAACATTAACCAATTCTGTAAGCAATAAAGATGCTTTACTATACTCTTTCTGATCATATAGCTCCAGTGCTGTCTTATACCACAATTCCGAATCCTGTGTTTTAAGCACTTTCTGAAACTCACTACAGCCAGCAAGTAATATCAAAAACAAAGAAACTCCTAATAAACGAAACTTCATATAAATGAACTATTTACAAATGCAAATCATGCATATTATTCAAACTCTAACATTTATTTTGAACGCAATGCGCCCAAAAATATTTTGCAAAGATAGTTTTTCCGCTTAAACCATACAACAACTTTTTAATTATTACCGCTTATGTTTGAAAAAACATATGAATTCCTGAGAGATATACATTCTCATTTAAACCTGAAAATATGAAATTATGCATGTAATAAAACAACAATTAATCACTCAATAAACAATCTTATTTTTTTATCACAAAATCATAAAAAAAACGGAACAAATTTAACACTAAAACGTATATAAGATACACACGCACACATAATATTTTATAACCTAATTATTTTAACCATATTATGAATATTATTAAATTCTTAAAAAAGCACAAACTGTATGATAAAGCCCTGCTGTACACAAAAAAAGCTTATGGTTTTGAAGATAGAAAAAAGGCTGAAAAATATTACGAATATTACGAGGACAGTCCTACTCTTGTAGGCCTTTTCGAGTTTCACAGAACAGAAGAAGGTGCTGATTTTTGG
>JAADEM010000169.1 GCA_013153405.1 Chlorobiota bacterium | reverse complement strand
AATCTCATAAAGCTTTTGTGTTGACTCACAGCAGATTGCTTCGTCGTTCCTCCTCGCAATGACGTCGGATTTATACTTTTTGGACATCCTCATTTACAACATAGTAAACAATCTTAAATTCAGAAAAATGGAAAATGCAGTTATAACCGACAAGAAAAGTGTAATCACCAAAAATCACAGAATTAATGAATTACACAAAAGAAACCTTTGGCTTGCACAGAATCATAAAAGAGACCTTTTTGTAGACAATGCAGAGTTTCTGGTTTATCACTGGTCGGGGCAGGCTGCTACATTCAGCCCGGCTACCGGCGAACTGGCTGCAACTGAAGAGCAACGAATAAACATTGGAGATCACAACTGCAGAGTAGATAATGGAGAACCATTTCCACATACTGCCGAAATGCCTTCTAAAGTTAACGGTTTCTCTCTTGATGCCAACAACTTCGCAGAAGATTATGCTTTTTTCCTTGACAAAAGTCCTGTGGTCATTCATCCGCACGAACGCATTGTCGGTGAATTTCACTGGCAACTCGATGAAGCCCGTTTTTTTCAGTATCCTGATGAAAACCGTCAATTGGGATTTGAAGCACGTAAACTCGGAGCCGGCGGAATCAGTTTCACTCACACTACACCCGACCTTGGTATTGGCTTAAAACTGGGCTGGGGAGGAATATTAAAGAAGATAAGGGACAACAGGACGCGATTTGAGGCAAACAATAACTCACATAGTGTGGAATACCTCAATGCCGCTGAAAAAGTTTGTGAATCCATAATCAGATATGTAAAAAGATATGCAGAAGAAGCAGACAAACTGGCTGTACATGAAAAAGATCCTGAACTGAAAAAAAACTATGAAATAGTTGCACAAAGCTGCAGAAATATCATCACTGATGCTCCTTCAACTTTTATCGAAGCTGTACAGTGGATTAATTTTTATCAGGTAGCCGAACGCATAATAGGACACGGCAACGGATACGGACGACTCGATCTGTTACTGATTGATTTTTACAAACGTGATGTAGACAAAGGAATTATGTCTCATGAATACGCCCGAGATCTTATAGCCGAACTATACCTGAAATACGGAGGAAACTATTTCTCTTTTGGAGGAAGAAACGAAAAACTGGAAGACGCCACCAACGAAATGAGCTGGATAGGCATTGAAGCCTACGACATGCTGGGAGGATACAACCAGCTTGGTGTAATGTGGCATCCCGATATTGATAAAGATTTCTGGCATTATGCCTGCGATGTAGTTGGACGCCACGGTGCCGGAGCTCCTACTTTGGTAAATTATGAAGTGATGCGTGCCAGTGAACTGCGCTCGGGATACAGTGAGGAAGATTCATGGAATATAGCATACTCTGGCTGCCAGTGGTATTGTTCGGTAGGAAAAGAGTACAACGATCAGGACCTGAACTCTCTGGTTTTGCTGCAACCAATGAAAAGAGCCATGAAGGCTTCCGTTGAAAAGAATATTGAAACATGGAACGATTTCTGGGAAATATACAACAGAGAAGTAGAGCAAACCGTTGATGCTCTTGTTGAATTCAAAAACAATACATACAAATGGCAGCCTAAAGTATGGCCCGAAATTGTTACATCTTTATGTATGCACGGCCCCATCGAAAACGGACGTGATGTAACAGACACCAGAGCTGTTGCAAACAACTACACCTCTGTGAATGTACTTGGGGTTCCTAATGTGGCCGACAGTATGTATGCAATAAAAGAACTGGTTTACACACAGCAGAAATACAGCATGAAGACTTTACTGGAGGCTCTGGATAAAAACTGGGAAGGTTATGAAATAATGCGCCACGAGTTTCTTAAACAACCAAAGTTCGGGAATGATATCGACAGTGTTGATAACATGGCCATGAAAGTCTCGACTCACATAAGGGAAATACTTGAAAATAAACAAAATATCAAAGGATTCCATTTCCGCCCTTCTCTTTTTCAGTTCATGGGACATACTTACGCAGGTCCGATGATGGGGGCAACCCCTGACGGCAGACTTGCCGATGAACCCATAGCTCACGGAATGAACCCTATGCACGGAAGAAATACAGAAGGAATACTGCCCACAATTCGCTCTTTTACAAAAATAAACTACGCCGAATACCAGGGCGGATCATTCCAGATAGAACTACACCCAAGCTTTTTCCCCGACGATAAAGACCGCGGCAGTCTGGTGGAAATGTTTGCAACAAACTTTTTTGAAATGGGAGGTGTTCAGATTAATTTGAATGTAGTGGATATTGATACGCTAAAAAGAGCCATGAAGGATCCTGAAAATCCGAAATACAAAAATATTGTTGTCAAAGTAACAGGATATTCTGCTCACTTTGTTGTTATGGATCGTAAATTCCAGGAAGAGTTTGTTAAACGGGTCAATTACCAAAATCTGTAACCTGTTGTGACATCTAAAGCTATAATATCCGAAATACTCTCTTTATCGGCCCATGATGGTCCGGGCATGAGAACTACCGTTTTTTTCAAAGGTTGTTCATTGAAATGTTTATGGTGTCACAACCCTGAAACCATAAAACTTAAACCCGAACTACGATGGGAAAACTCAAAGTGCCTTGCCTGTAAAATTTGCGAGGAGGTGTGTCCTATGGATGCCATAAGTTTTGCCCATGATGCTCAGTACATCATAAATAAAGAAAAATGCATGGCATGCGGCATTTGTGCTGAACTGTGTCCGTCGCGGGCATTGGAGATTGTCGGGAAAGAATACACTGTTGATGAACTTTATCAGCGATTACTGAAAGATGAACCATTTATCCGTAAAGGAGATGGCGGAATAACCTTCTCGGGCGGAGAACCTTTATTGCAGTTCTCCTTTCTGGAAGAGTTATCTGAAAAACTAAAAAAACATAATTTTCATCTGGCTTTGGATACTGCCGGTAATGTAGAACCTGAAAATTACAAAAAATTATTACCTTATATTGACCTTGTTCTTTTTGACCTGAAAGAGCTGGATAACAGAAAACATAAAAAGTTCACCGGAGCCGGTAATAATAGAATAATAAATAATCTTTTCCTGATACGCGATATCATAAAAAGACAGAAACTAAAAACCCGTATCTGGATACGTACTCCTCTTATTCCGGGCATGACCGGTACTGAGGAAAACATTTCTGCTATCGGTGAATTGTTATCCATAGAATTCGCTGATATTACAGACCGGTGGGAGTTGCTCGGATATAACAATATGTGCGGAGAGAAATACCGTAAACTTGGTTTTAACTGGGCATTGGAGGAAGTTGAGTTACTTTCCAGGCCCGAAGCCAATGTGCTTTTGGACATTGCTCGCAGTTCAGCCAGAGCTTTGAAAAAGATTGTTTTCTCCGGACTGACCTACCGGGAAGAAAAAAACAATAAAAAAACATCCGGTTAAAAACTCCATAACATGGTACAAAAAAGCAAATCCGGTTTTATCACCCCGGGAAATCTCTTTCCTTTCATCCTGGTTACAGTTCTGTTTTTCTTGTGGGGCATTCCGAATAATCTTAACGGAATACTGATAAAACAATTTATGAAATCCCTTGAATTATCTGTTTTTGAAGCAGGCTTGGTCCAGTCGGCATTTTACATGGGATACTTTCTGATGGCAGTGCCGGCTGCTCTGCTTATGGAACGATACGGCTATAAAACAGGCATAGTTTTCGGCCTGTTACTATTCTCTCTGGGATGCATACTCTTCTGGCCTGCTGTACACATCGGCACTTACGGATTTTTCCTTCTGGTTTTGTTCATCATTGCTTCCGGACTTGCCTTTCTTGAAACAGGGGCTAATCCTTTTATCGCTTTGCTCGGGGACGACAGTTCATCAGAACGCAGACTGAATTTTGCTCAGGCTTTCAATCCATTAGGAGCAATAGCAGGAGTCATGATTGGCACTGTTTTTATTTTTTCAGGCAATGAACCTGATATTGCGGAGATTTCGGTAATGAAAGCAGAAGGAATATATACCGCATTTCTTCACAATGAGATATTCCGAATTCTGAAACCCTATATTTTTCTGTCAGCTTTTGCCTTATTCTGGGCAATACTCATTATCAGGACAAAATTCCCTGAATTCAGGTCGGAGAAAAACGAAAAGATTTCCGGGAAAATACATTTTACCGATCTTATACATTACCGCAGTTTTATTAAAGGTGTGACAGCACAGTTTTTTTATGTAGGAGCCCAGGTAGCAACGTGGAGTTATTTCATTGTTTATGTTCAGACTTACACCGGAGTTCCTGAAAAACTGGCCGGATATCTGCTTACCGGCACTCTTGTTTCTTTCGGCATAGGAAGATTTTCTGCCACATATCTGATGCGCAGAATACAACCTGCACGCCTGATGGGGCTTTACAGTTTTATCAATATAATTCTTGCCGGAATAAGCATCATCGTTCCCGGCTGGATTGGTCTTTGGGCTCTGTTTCTAACCAGTTTTTTCATGTCGCTGATGTACCCGACTATTTTTGCAATGACCATTAAAGGTTTAGGAGCATATACCAAAATTGGAGGTTCTGTATTGGTTATGGCAATTATAGGCGGCGCTCTTCTTACTCCACTCACAGGATGGATCGGAAAAATAAGCAACAGCATAGCCCTTGCCATGATAATTCCGTTAATCGCCTATTTGTATATATTTTACTTTTCCGTGTATGAATACCGCCACTCCAGACTGATGTCAGGCAACATAAGTAAAGCCTTAAGAAGCATTTTGTAAAATCAATTTTCAGGCAGCGGAATACTGTCAAGCTCCGCCTTCCACGGCTTGATAAACTCTTTAAAGCGCTCCATGTTTTCCGGCTTAACCGGTTCAACAGGGGGTGCTTTTATTTTAAGTGGATCCACGGCATGGCCTTGCTTATAAACACGAAAATCAAGATGCGGCCCTGTGGCAAGACCAGTGTGTCCGACATAGCCAATTACCTGTCCCTGCTTCACCTTAGCCCCTTTGACCATACCTTTGGCAAAACCGCGAAGGTGCATATACGATGTTGTGTAAACACTGTTATGCTTTATCTTAAGATAGTTTCCACCGCCTCGCCTCTGATAACCTTTGGCAACAATACGGCCGTCACCCAGCGCATGTACCGGAGTACCTTCGGGTGCTGCATAATCCACACCATGATGCGGACGATAAATTTTCAACACCGGATGAAAACGGTGATTGCTGAAACGGCTGCTTACCCTTGAAAATTTAAGCGGTGCTTTCAGAAATGCTTTACGCAAGCTATTGCCTTCCTCATCAAAAAAGTCCCAGACACTGTCCTGTTCAAAATAAAAGGCATAGTAATCGTCGCCCCTGTGGTGAAACAATGCAGCATACACCCTGGGTATGTTTATTGAAACCGAATCGACAAACTCCTCATCATAAATAGCTTTGAAATAGTCACCTTTTTCAATGCCGAAGAAATCGACCGTCCATGCAAAAATATCGGAAAGCTCCATTGCCAGCATCGGCGAAATGTTCTCCTCTTTAATTGTATTCCACAACGAAGAGGTAATGATTCCGCTGGCCTTCTTCCGAACAGTTATTACATCTTTTTTCTCTTTATAAACCTTAACCGAATCTTTAAGGTCGGCAACAAGGTAGTCGGTATTGTCTATTTCGTACACAAAACTGCGAAGTTTCCTCACACTGTCTTTAGTAAAGAAAAGAGTGTAAAGATTGCCTTTTTTAAATTTCCTTACATCAAAAACCGGTTTTGCTTCAGTTGCAATTTCATACACTACACTATAGTCAAGCCCTCCTTTTTTTGTAAGAACATCAGCAAGGTTCTGGTTCCATTTTACTTTGTATTGTTCTATCTCGAAAGAGTCCACAGGAAAACCGTAAAGCAGCTCCGGCTCAGGTATCTCAACCACATCAAGGGTATCAATAGTCTGTTCTGTCACCGGCGAAGGGATATGCCTGTTTCGCACAAAGTATATTGTAGCTAAAACTCCCAGGAATACCACACTGAATATTAATATTTTCTTTTTCATTTTTTTGTTTAAACTACCGGCAGATTGTAATCCCCATTAACAAACACTCCGGTTTATAAATTAAATTCTTATTCTGTCAAATCCTTTTCCGTATACACCCATTACCGTGCCCATTGTTATGAATGCCTCGGGATCAACACTTTTTACTATTCTGAATATCTCCGACGATTGTGTCTTACGGGCAATTACCATCAGCACTTTTCTCTCTTCACCGGTATACCCGCCAATTCCGTTCAGGATTGTCATACCTCTGTCTGCCTCAAAAAGAATCAGTTTCCGTATCTCTTCAAACTTATTTGATATAATGAAGAACTGAACCGTCTGCTTGTTGCCCGAGATTACCATATCAACAGTATATGCCAGTATTGCCATCGTCATATAGCCGTATACCATTCTCTCGAGCGAGTTAAATATGAAATACGACGATGATATAATGATAACATCAATCCCAAGCAACAACCGGCCTAAGCTGATATTTTTATACTTATTGATAATCATTGCAATGATATCAGTACCACCTGTACTTCCTCCGTTCACAAAAACAATTCCGGCACCTACTCCTGCCAGCACACCACCGACTATTGCATTCATCATTGTTTCATGCATAACAGGTTCGGGAAACAATGGCCGCAAAGCACTTAAAAACGAAGAAAGAATAACAGCTCCGGCTATTGTCCTTATACCAAATGTTGCTCCAAGTATTTTTATTGCCGCTAGCAGCAGAAATGCATTCATAACAAGCGACGATAAGCCGACATCCCATCCGAAAAGAAAATAGAGAATAGTGGCAATACCTGTAAGTCCGCCGCCAACTATCTTAGCCGGAATAAGAAAAGCTGTCCATCCAAGAGCACCAATTCCCAGCCCGATGGTAAGCATCAGATAGGAACGTATTTCTCTCAGAATTTTCTCTTTCTGCATTTTCGTTTTTTATTCGGTTTATGACAGACGCCAACTGTAACTCAAAACTATCCTATCACTACATTCACTATCTTCCTGGGCACTACTATAACTTTACGAACAGTTTTATCACCAATCCATTTTTTCGCCTGCTCGTGAGCCAGAACTGCCTCCTCAATTGCCTTAGTATCCATATCAGCAGGCAGGTCTATTTTGAACCTCATCTTGCCGTTGAACGATACAGGATAAGTTACAGTTGACTCAATCAGGAACTTCTCTTCCCACTTCGGCCATTGCGCATCGCAAACTGTTCCCTCATGACCAAGTGCATGCCAGAGCTCTTCACTAAGGTGCGGTGCAAACGGTGCAAGTATTACAGACAGCGGCTCAAGAATTTCACGCTTGTGACACTTAAGGTCTGTCAGCTCATTCACACATATCATGAAAGCACTCACACAGGTATTGAACGAAAAACGCTCAATATCGGAAGTAATTTTCTTAATGGTGCGATGAAGTGTCCTGAGCTCGTCCGGAGTTGCCTTTTCATCAGTAACTATAAGTTTGCCATCCTTATCGAAAAACAGCTTCACTGTCTTGCGAAGGAATTTGTGAACTCCGTCAATTCCCTGTGTATCCCAGGGCTTGCTCTGCTCAAGCGGACCGAGGAACATCTCGTACAATCGCAATGTATCTGCTCCGTACTGCTCAATGATGTCATCAGGGTTCACCACATTGAACATCGATTTCGACATCTTCTCCACAGCATGCCCGCATACATACTTCCCATCTTCCAAAATAAACTCTGCATCCTTATACTCCGGATTCCAGTTGCGGAAAGCTTCGATATCCAATATGTCGTTGTGTACAATGTTTACATCAACATGTATCGGAGTAACATCGTAATCTTTCTTTAGATTATACGAAACAAACTTGTTCGTTCCTTTAATCCTGTATACAAAATTAGAACGTCCCTGAATCATTCCCTGATTAATCAGCTTACGGAACGGCTCATCTTTTACTACCACACCTATGTCGTACAGAAACTTATTCCAGTATCGTGAATAGATCAGGTGACCTGTGGCATGCTCAGTTCCTCCAATGTAAAGATCAACGTCCTGCCAGTATTCGTTTGCTTCTCGGCTAACCAGCGCTTCATCGTTATGCGGGTCCATGTAGCGCAGATAGTAAGCTGATGATCCTGCGAATCCAGGCATCGTGCTCAGCTCAAGAGGATAACCCTCTTTTGTAACCCAGTTCTTTGCACGTCCAAGCGGCGGATCTCCGTCCTCGGTAGGCAGGAATTTATCAACTTCAGGAAGTTCAAGCGGAAGCTCCGATTCATCAAGCATATACGGCAAACCATCCTTGTAATAAACAGGAAACGGCTCACCCCAGTATCTCTGACGACTGAAGATTGCATCACGCAAACGATAGTTAACGGTAACCTCGCCTATTCCTTTTTCCTTAATATATTCTTTTGTTTTTTCAATAGCTTCCGGCACAGACAATCCGTTCAGGAAGTCCGAATTAATCATATACCCTGCCTTTGAATCTTTTGCATCTTCCCACGGACATTCACTTCCTTTCTCCCAGAAAGTAACCTCCGGCTCGTCCTCTCCTTCCGGAACCACAACCTGTGTTATCGGAAGGTCGAAATGACGGGCAAAAGCAAAGTCACGCGTATCGTGCGCAGGAACTGCCATTATAGCACCGGTACCGTATCCGGCCAGTACATAATCACTTATCCAAACCGGAATCTTCTCTCCCGACAATGGATTAACGGCATACGAACCTGTAAACACTCCGGTAACTTTTTTCACGTCACTCATACGCTCACGTTCAGTCCTCTTCTTTGTCTCTTTCAGGTATGCCTCAACCTCTTCTTTATGCTCAGGTTTGGTCAGCTGCGGTACCAGTTCACTCTCAGGAGCAAGCACCATAAACGTAACCCCAAAGATAGTATCGGCTCGGGTTGTAAAGATTTTCATCTCCACATCTGAATCGGCCACTTTAAAAATCATATCGGCACCTTCAGAACGGCCAATCCAGTTTCGCTGTATCTCTTTCAGCGAGTCCGTCCATTCAAGAGTCTCCAGGCCATCGAGCAATCGCTTGGCATAAGCAGAAACCCTCAGCAGCCACTGACGCATTTTCTTCTGCTCCACCGGATGACCGCCACGAATAGACACCCCGTCTTTAATTTCATCATTGGCAAGCACTGTCCCCAATGCAGGACACCAGTTTACCATAGTATCGGCAAGATACGCCAGACGATAGTTTAAAAGAATCTCCTGCTGCTCCTTATGTGATTTCGAATTCCACTCTTCTGCCGTAAATTCAAGTTTTTCGGTGCAGGCAACATCAAGCCCTTCAGTTCCTGTTTTCGAAAATATCTCTTCAAGCTCTGCTATCGGCTTGGCTTTTTCATCCTTATTGCAGTAGTAATGTTTAAACATCTGCTGAAATGCCCACTGTGTCCATTTGTAGTATTTCGGATCAGATGTTCTGACCTCACGGTCCCAGTCGTATGAAAAACCTATTTTATCAAGTTGTTCTCGATAACGTTTAATATTCTTCTCGGTAGTAATGGCAGGATGCTGTCCTGTTTGAATTGCATACTGTTCTGCCGGCAGTCCGAATGCATCATATCCCATCGGATGCAGAACATTGAACCCGTTTGAGCGCTTGTAACGGCTGTATATATCCGACGCAATATAACCCAGCGGATGTCCGACATGAAGTCCGGCTCCCGAGGGATAAGGAAACATATCAAGCACATAAAACTTAGGACGCTCTTTATCAACGTCTACTTTATAAACCTTATTTTCATTCCAGAACTTTTGCCACTTATTTTCAATCTCTTTGAAATTGTAATCCATTACTTTATATATTTTTCATTATTTGCTACTTGAGTATAAAAACCGGTCAAAAAAACTCCGGTTACTATTAAACTGCGAAAATATGAAATGTTTTGATAATTCAATTCACGAATGACACTAATTAACACGATTTTGCAAATAAAAAACGCCCCGGAAGGAGCGTTTGTTTTTTAATATCTTTAATGTTCGGCAAGTCTGTCTCTGGCTTAGGTTATAAAATCCCTGCATTCTTCAGTATATCACGCAGTTTCTTATCTTCTTTGGAATATTCAACAAGGATATCCTCCAGACGGTCCTGACCTCTGACCACTGGCTTAATCGCAGTGCGGCGATCATAAATTACAAAACCTATAAGAGACATCATTCCTCCCAAAACAAAAATCACCAAAGTAGTGAGAAAACCTATCTGATCTTTTAAGTCATCAATTCTTGTATTAACAGAATCTATTCGTTCATTAACGGCTTCAAACTTCACATCTATCTCCCTTCGTAAAGCATCTATCTTTTGTTCATTACGCATCAGGCGATCCCTGTCTCCGAGAGTAAACGCGACCGGAGTATTGTTGTCCTGTGACCATATGGAAACGGATAACAATAAAAACAGTATGACTGCCAGACTACGCATGAAACAAATATAATCAAAAATGAAAGAAAAGTGAAATACAGCTATTTCAGATACCAGTTATAAAGCATCTTTACCCCTTCCTCAATTTCCACTTTATGATGCCACCCCAAACTATGCAATTTTGAAACATCCGTCAGTTTACGCATTGTGCCATCCGGTTTTTCAGTGTTGAAATAAAATTCACCCTTAAACCCAACCACATCTCTGATAAGCTCTGACAGTTCCCTGATTGAAACCTCTTTACCTGTTCCAATATTGATATGTGTATTTCTGATCTCCCTTTTATCTTTCACCACATCCGCGAAATCAATATTCTCCATTAAATAAACACATGCATCCGCCATCTCTTCCGACCAAAGAAATTCCCTCATTGGTTTCCCCGAACCCCATATCTCGATCTTCACATTTCCCTCATCATCCTTTGTGACACCATACTTTTTCAAAATATCGAGAATCTGTTTTTCCGGCTTCTCGCCACCAATGCCCTCGATCGGATTTTTATCTAAATCTTTACGAATACTTTGCCAGTCACCTTGTTCAAGACATCTACCCAAATATATCTTACGCATAAGTGCCGGCAGAACATGGGATTTTTCAAGATCAAAATTATCATTTGGCCCATACAGGTTTGTCGGCATTACTGAGAAAAAATTAGTGCCATACTGGATATTGTATGACTCGCACATCTTTATTCCAGCGATTTTCGCAATAGCATAAGGTTCATTGGTGTATTCCAGCACACCGGTCAAAAGGTACTCCTCCTTCATCGGCTGCGGACACTCTTTAGGATAAATACAGGTACTGCCTAAAAACAGCAATTTCTTTACTCCTGTTTTATAGGCATTGTGAATAACATTATTCTGTATCTGCAAGTTATCGTATATAAAATCAGCCCGGTAAGTATTATTGGCAATTATACCTCCAACCTTTGCAGCTGCAAGAAAAACATATTCAGGTTTCTCGTCCTCAAAAAACTTTTCAACTGCATTTTGATTACGAAGATCCAACTCCGAAGATTTTCGTGTAATTAAATTATTATATCCTTTTTCTTTAAGGTTTTTCAAGATGGCACTACCAACCAATCCCCGATGGCCTGCCACGTAAATTTTTGATGTCTTATCCATATTTTACCCACTCTAACTCCCCCTAAAATCAGGGGGGAGTACTAAAATGTTTATACCGAATTCTCTACCCCTACAATATGTAACTTTAACCCCCCTCGCCTTTAGGAGAGAGGCCGGGGGTGAGGCTTTTACTCATAATAGTTCATCACCTTATGTCCGCCTTCAAGCAGATACTTCTCTCGTTTCATCAGTTCAATATCCGATTGCATCATGTCTTTCACCAAGGCAGGCAGGTTATATTCCGGCTCCCAGCCAAGTTTTGTTTTTGCTTTTGTCGGATCACCTATAAGTAAATCCACTTCCGTAGGACGGAAATAAGCCGGATCGACCTTAACCACAACCTTTCCCTCTTCTAGCTGATATTCCGGATTATTACATTTCTTTATTACTCCGACCTCATCAACGCCTTCTCCTTTAAACTCTATTTCAACACCAATCTCAGCAAAAGCTAAGCGTACGAAATCACGTACTGTTGTAGTTTCGCCTGTTGCAATCACATAATCATCCGGTTCTTCCTGTTGTAATATCATCCACATAGCTTTAACATAATCTTTTGCATGTCCCCAGTCACGTTTAGCGTTCATATTCCCAAGATACAACACATCCTGCATTCCAAGCCCAATCTTTGATACTGCCCTGGTTATTTTACGTGTAACAAATGTTTCTCCCCGCAACGGACTCTCATGATTGAAAAGAATGCCATTACAGGCAAACATATTATATGCCTCGCGATAGTTAACAACGATCCAGTATCCATATAGCTTTGCTACTGCATAAGGACTGCGCGGATAGAACGGTGTCTTCTCTGACTGCGGCACCTCCTGTACCAAGCCATACAACTCAGAGGTTGACGCCTGATAAACTCTTGTTTTTTCTGTAAGCCCGAGAAGTCTGACTGCTTCAAGAATACGCAATGTTCCAATACCATCAGCATTTGCAGTATACTCAGGAGTATCGAAACTAACCTTAACATGGCTCATTGCTGCAAGGTTGTATATCTCATCCGGTTGTACTTCCTGGATTATACGAATCAGATTCGTAGAGTCGGTAAGATCTCCGTAATGCAGTATCATATGACGGTCTTCCACATGAGGATCCTCATATAAATGATCGATCCTATCAGTATTAAAAAGAGACGAACGCCTTTTTATCCCGTGTACCATATATCCTTTTTTCAAAAGAAACTCAGCCAGATAAGCTCCGTCCTGTCCGGTTATGCCGGTAATTAATGCTGTTTTCATAATTTTAAAATTTTATCTCTTTCTCTTGTACTTATTCAAAAAGGACTAATCTTATAAACAATTCCGAACCTCCCTCCAAACGAATTATATAATTCTCCAAAATCATATCCTAGTGTTCCTGTCAACACTATTGGAAAATTCTTTTGCATATGCCAGTTTAAATTAAGCCCTGTATAAAACTGATATTTACTAACTTCAAAAAAATAATCCGGTGTTTTCTCCCAACTGTAACGTCCGTAATATTCTTCGCCATAGTTACCTTTATTATTTGTATATGTCCCTTTAAAACGATAATACAATCCTTCATTCAACCAACCTTCAACACCTACATGAAATGCATCCACACGATTATTTATAAACATCATTCTGTCTATAAAGTCCCACCCCGGAGCATACAACTGCACCTGGTCCGCAGTATGAAACAATGGTGTTCCCATAGAAATACCGTTGTTTGTCCATCCTGCATAATACATTCCATTATTCATATAATCATCCCTACCACCAAATTCATAACCATAATTCCACTCATCTTCTAAAAACCGTCTCAGTTTTTGGGGACCCCACCCGTTTGTTTCAATTCCAAAACGATCCATCATATAGGCATCAACATCATCAATATCACTTATAAAAACGATATGCTTTTCTACAGGATCATATGGATCCGGAGTACCGGGGCCTGATTGATAACTTGTTTTGATGAACTCAACAGAAAACCCTGAAAATATTTTTTTCTCCAAAGACTTGATTAACAAGCCAAGATAAAAATCTTTTTTATGCAGCTTCTTAATCTTCATTCCTGAGCCATCGGCAAATGGTTTATAATAATAAAAATGTCCCTGCCATGATTTTAAAGGGAAATACACACCGACATCATACATTCCCATATGTGCACCTGCCGCATTAGTTTCCTCTCCTCCACCCAACTTACTAGAACCCGACGCTGTGAATGTTGCCCAAAAATCAATTGGAATCTTTTCTCCATTGGGTTTTGTTCCTCCGAAAAGTGCGGAGTGTACCAATCCAAGGTAAGGTTGCCATTTCGTGTTCCCCAGACGGAAATATGCCCACTTTTCATGTAACAATACATTTGAATTCCCTTTAGGACCTCTATCATCAATTAAAAATCCCTGAGACATCCCTCCCCTTATTTCCAGCCAATTTCCAGTAAAACCGAGTGGCAGATAATTATAAATACCTGCCGTCACTCCCGGTACCGGCCTGGGATTGCTACTAATAAGAAATGTACCACTTGATAGGTTATCATCATAAGCTACCGGGGAATAAGCCTCCATTCCTCCTGATATATCCAGCCACCAGAATTTCATATGTATAAATGCCTCCTGAATGAAACTCCCGCTTAAATCCGTTTTGGCAATACCGGCAATACCTGCCCTCATCGAAATGTTCTTTCGTTGTAAAAAATCATAATTAACACTACCTTTCAACAATCCTTCACCTTCAGTCAAATGATTAAACAAGCCCCAATCATTGGCATAATTCCATAAAGGCTGGAGACTGTCAGTTGCTGCACCTCCATAAGCTGAAACTTCTATTTGAAGTTTTTGTTCTTGTGCTAAAAGTGCAACAGGAATCAGCAATAATATTAAGATATACTTTTTCATTTATGATTTACCATTAACTTGTACAAGCATCAATTACCTATATAATTAATCTCACATCTTAACCGGATTATACACGAGCTATTGCATCCTCTCTCCAAATAATAACCTGCCCCCTGAAAAATCAACAACTTCGGCTTTTTATAAAAAAAGCAAAAGGAGAATGCCGGCAATCAACATTTCTCCTCTCATCAAGAAACTATCTTCTTAACATTATTTCTTAATTTTCTCTCTTAGAACATACCAAATAAACAGTGAATTTGTAACAAGATAACGCTTCCACATCCTTCCAGGCTCCTGCAAAAACCGATAAAACCATTCAAGGCCTGCATTTTGCATCCAGACAGGAGCTCGTTTTACTTTACCTGCTACAACATCGAAACTCCCACCAACACCCATTGTAAAATTAACCTTTTTAAGCAGATCACTGTTCTGACTCAAAAAGATTTCTTTTTTCGGCGAGGTAATTGCAACAAAAAGGATGTTTGCTCCACTTTCAGAGATTTGTTTTGCAATTGCCCTTTCTTCTTCTTTTTTGAAATATCCATTTCTGTAACCGGCTATAATTTCATCCGAATACTTATTTGAATATTTATCTACAACTTTTTTCACCACCTCTTCTTTTGCACCAAAAAAGAATATTTTATAGCCTTTTTCATGTGCTAACTCAACGAGATTTTGCATTAAATCGATACCAGCCACTCTTTCCGGCAACGGCTGACCAAGAAAGCGGCTTGCCCAAACAACTGCCTGCCCGTCTGCATTAATAATATCATTACTTACTACGGATTCATAAAGCTGCTTATCTTTTTGCATATTTACCAGCTTAGCTGCATTGACTACAACATGCTGTAAACTCTTTGATTTGTCAATTGCCTCATCAATAAAAGACAATGTTTCCCGCATAGACATTTTATCTATGGGACAATTTAAGATTCGGATTCTTGATTCCATTATAAATACTATTCTCCTAATTTTTTATTCTCTAACAAATAATATAATGAAATTAGGGTAAATAATTGCTTCTCTAAATTCCTGATTCCTTTTTTGTGAAGATCAAAAATTCTTTTTACCTCATTAACATTAAACACCCTGGAAAAAGACGATTCGTTATCGATTAACATATTTTTAAACATTTCTCCTTTCCCTTCTTTAAACCACCTTTCTGTAGGAGACTTAAATCCTTTCTTTTTCCTGTAAATAATTTCATTTGGCAAAACTCTTTCCGCAAACTTTTTATGAATATATTTACCTTCCTTACCTTTAATTTTATATTCAACAGGCAAACTCTCAACAAACTCTATCAGTTCATTATCCAACAATGGAACTCTTGCTTCAATTGAGAAATGCATTGAAATCTTATCGGTATAAAGCAACAGATCATCACTTAAGTTCATTCTAAGATCATTTGACATCATAGCATTAGTTGAATCTTTATCTTTTCCATTCAGTAATTCATAAAAATACCTGATGAGGTTATTACTAACCTTATCTTCTTTCCCTATTAATTTTTTTATTTCATAATCATTAAACAATGTATATATTTTCTCCCATCTTTTTATTGTATCAGGTTCACTTAATGCATATAATGCTCTATAAATAGTTTCATCTCTGACAAATCCCAAAAACGGCTTTAATAATTTCAAAACACCAACAGGTAGTTTATCATGCATCATTTCTCCTCTGTACCTCGTATAACCTCCAAGAGGTTCATCGGCACCCTGACCTGTTAAAACCACCTTTAATCCATGTTCAGAAACCAAACGATTTAAATAGTACATTGGTATTACAGAGGTCGTACCCAGAGGTTCTTCTATAATATCAATGCACTTCTCGAAAACACTTTCAAATTCTGTTTCATCAATCAGAATTTCGTGATGATCTGTGCCCAGAATATCAGAACTCTCTCTTGCATCTTCGGCTTCATCACTGTCGTCGTCAACCTTAAAGCCAACAGTGAAAGTTTTTATTGGTTTTGAAGAATATTTTTGAGCAAAATAGGTAACAAGGGCTGAATCTATACCTCCGCTTAAAAGAATACCGACCTCAACATCTGCCAGCAGTTGTCTTTTAACTGCCTTTTCAAACAACTCTCCATATTTATTAACAGCTTCATCAAACGATATTTTTTTATTTATCGATACCGATGAAATAAATGATTTTACTTCATAATTATAATTATCCAGATCATATTCTAAAATATGCCCTGGCTTTAACTTCGACATGTTATCATATAAGGTTGTCGGAGCTGCATTATAACGTAACTTTAACAAAGATGCCAAATTATCTTTATCTATTTTACTTTCAAAGGCTAACTGCAAAGGCCTGAGTTCCGATGAGAACATTATTCCTTTATCCCACATATTATAATACACCGGCTTTACACCAAAGCGATCCCGCACAATAAATAACTTTCTGTTTTTTACATCAAATAACCCAAAAGCAAATATTCCATTAAAATCTTTTATCGATTCAATACCAAATTTTGCAATGTAATTCACAATTGTTTCGGTATCGCTATGGCCTTTAAATTTAACCCCTGATAATTTTATTCTCAAATCAAAATGATTGTATATCTCACCATTAAAAACAATTACAAACTTCCCGCATTCTGAAAACATTGGTTGATGACCGGCTTCCGACAAATCCTGAATAGAAAGTCTCACATGACCAAAACTTAAAGAATAATCATTATCTGAGTAATTAAATATATCATTTGCATCAGGCCCCCTGTGCTTAATTGATTTGATTTGCTCTTCTGAAATAGATTTGTTTACAGCTCCAATGATACCACACATATTATTTTTTTATTAAATCAAATAACAACTTATTATTCTCCTCGGCTTTAGCTACAATTTCATCCAATGACTCCCGTTCCTTCAAAGAATACTTTTCAGGATTTGAAATAACTCTATCAAATATCTCCATAAAAGCCTCTTCTTCTAGTTCTTTCAGATTTATCGAGTTTTCACGCACACCAAAACTCTTCATAAACTGATTACTTTTCTCCTGATAAGCAATGGCTATTGTTGGAACC
>JAADEM010000138.1 GCA_013153405.1 Chlorobiota bacterium | reverse complement strand
CATCACTTTTTTTATGTGAATAATAACTACGTCTTATTATTTCGTCGAATTTATCAAGCAGGTCTTTGCCGGCATATTTTTTACCATCTATCGGAAATTCGGTAAAACTTCCATCCTTTTCCATTGGGATACATCCGTGGAAAAGCAGGTTTGAGTTGAACACCAGGTACATGCTTCCTTTGTTTATAAGATATTTAAGGTGTTGTTGCATTTTCTGGCTTGATATGAAAGAGTTTTTGAGCCTGTCCATAAGCTCTTTTTCCTGCTTTGTCAGTTTATAAGGTTTTTTGGCATCTATTGTCGGAAAGTTTGTGTCATTAAGTTTATATTCTTTATTTCCGATTTTAACAGTTCCTTTCTTCTTGTCAATATGTTCAAGTAGCAGGCGGTTATTCATTTCAAATTCGGGATGTTCCTTTAAGAGTTGTCCCTCAAGTTTGAACTGGATGACCGATATAGCTTTGTGCATCTGGGATACAAGATAAATCTCGTCATCGTTGTATGTTTTATCATTTGTGAGTTTTGGTCTGAAAGGTTTGCATGGATCATCTTTGTATGTCTGCATTGCAAATGTGGCTAAAGGCAACAGGTTTATTCCGTATGCATCTTCAACTGTGTCGAGATTATCGTAACGGGCTGCAATTCTGATTAATGTTGCAATTAGAGGTAGTGAACCTAAAGCTGCTCCCATCCATACTATATCATGATTGCCCCATTGTATGTCGACATCTTTGTGTTTCATCAGCTCTTCAATTATAAGATCCGGAGCCGGTCCCCGGTCAAAAATATCGCCTACGATATGAAGTCTGTCAATTGTAAGTTTACGTATAAGAACTGCAAGTTCAATAATGAATTTATCGGCACGGCCGGTACTGATGATGGTGTCGATGATACCGTCGTAGTATTGTTGTTTGTTTATCAGATTCTCATTCTCGTGCAAAAGTTCCTCAATGACGTAGGCAAAATCCTTGGGAAGGGTTTTTCTGACTTTGGAACGGGTATATTTAGATGAAACATTCCGGCACACCTTTATTAAACGGTGAAGCGTTATTTTGTACCACTCTTCTAAATTTTCCTCATTCTTTACTATAAATTTAAGCTTTTCCTCAGGGTAATAAATTAGTGTGGCAAGGCCTTTTTTCTCCTTATCTCGCAATGTGTCTTTAAATATGTCGTTAATCTTTCGCTTTATCACTCCCGACGCATTATTAAGCAAATGAGTAAAAGCTTCATATTCACCATGAAGATCGCTAAGGAAATGTTCAGTTCCTTTTGGAAGGCTGAGTATTGCTTTCAGATTGATAATTTCGGTGCTTGCCTTTTGTATTGTAGGATAGTGCTTTGCAAGCAGTTTCAGATACCGTAGTTGTTCTTCTGTTAAATTCATAACTTTTGGTTTAGTTAAATATCAGGTGAATGCGAAGTAACAAAAACGCATGTAAAAAGTAAATGCCTGTTTTATGTTATATAACAACTAAGTCGACTAAACGTTTTATGTGATTTAATTTTTAATAGATTATTTTATTTCTGACATTTATACAGTGTTTTTGCTTTTTTTTCAGTTTTATATGAAAATTCAGTGACAATCATGCATGAAATACTGTATGGTTTGGAATTTGATGAGTTGATAAACAGTTTATGTATAATTTAAATTTTATGAATATGAAAAATATTGCTAATACATCTATAACCATACATGAAAAACTGGTAGAACTATTAGGTGTTAAGGAATCGCCTGCCGTTTCAATTATTGTAAATAAGGATGTTGTATCTCCGCGAAACGAAAAATTCCGGCTGGCGGTTAAGAATGCCATAACCGAGGCAGTTAATAAACTTAAAGATGAAGGTGTTGATAAACGTGTAGTAGCGGATATTGAAAAAAGACTTGAAAAAATAGAATCTGAGATTATTTATGAAAACTCTTTTCAGTCTGTTAATATTTTTGTTTCTCCTCAACGTGAAGAGGTGTTGTTATTGCCTTTCGAGGTAAAAAACAAAGTTGTGGTAGATGATAGTTTTGAGATCAGAGAATTACTAAAAACAGTAAACAGAGTCTTCAGATATGATGTAATTGTTCTGGGTAAAAAGAAAACAGGTTTTTATAACGGCTATCATAATTCCTTGCAGGCAGATTATCAGGCAAAACTTCCCGAAGGTGTTGAATATTACCTTGAAAACAAAATAGGAATGAAAGACGATCCTGCCAAGGCCGAAACTGAGGCTTTGAAAATGTACGTGAATGAAGTGGATCATTTTATCAGGGTAAATACAGAAATGCATACACCATTGATTGTTGTGGGTGATGAAAAACTGGTTTCATATTTTAAAAATAAGACGAAACGACCCGATAAGATTCTTGCAGAGATTCACGGAAGTTACGACCCGTCTGCTGTTACGGTAATTAAGGATAAGATTAATGAAAAACTCGACGAATATATAAAGCTTCGCGATGAGAAATTGTTAGAGCGTATTCAGCCTGATATCGATCGTTTGGGTTATGTTTCCGGAATACAGGAATCCTGGACTGTAGCTGCAATGAAAGAGGCTCGTATAATGCTTGTTGAGCAGGATTATGATGTGGAAGGCTACAGTGTAAAGGATGGTTTATTCCTGATTTTCTCAAAACCGGAAGGCGAAGAGTACGAATATCATGCCGATGCTGTTGATGATATGGCAGAAATGGTATTATTGCAAGGTGGTGAGGTGTATTTCGTATCACCGGGCTTACTCAAGCAATACGATAAAATAATTGTAACAACTAAATATTAATGTTGTACGGATATCTTTCCGGTATTTTAATGACCATAACGTTAAAAAGGGAGCTTTGGCTCCCTTTTTTTATTGAGCCTCTCACCGGACTCGAACCGGCGACCTGCTCATTACGAGTGAGCTGCTCTACCAACTGAGCTAAAGAGGCACTGTTTTCTATCACGAAATTAAAAATGATTTTGATATTGTACAAATGATCTGAAAAATGTACAGGTGTCGTTTTAAATCTTAAGTATGAAAATATTTCTGTGTAATGCTCTAGACGGCAAAGCCGTTTTAGGAGATGTGGAAATTGTAATATTAAAATAACAGATTTTAAAAGCTATTACTACGGCCATTAAAAGTAAACAGGTACGGATTAAAATATTTGAAGCTCTTCATTTATCAATAATATTATCTCTTAAACATCTAAGTCAATAATTAGAACATAACTACTCCTTGTCCCTGTTTGTTTTTCTCATCTTTACTTCAGCTTAAAAATATTTTCTGTTACTTTTATAGGAAAAGAAATAAAGAACTAACCTTAATAATAAATTATGAAATCCGGATTTTTACTTACTCTCCTGTTTTTAGCGTTTTTTAATACAGGGGCTTTTTCGGGAAATAAAATTATTAAAGTTGCCTGTGTCGGAAACAGTATAACATTTGGAGCCGGTATAAAGGACCGGCCTCGTGATTCATATCCTTCACAGCTACAACGGCTGCTCGGGCTTGAATATAAAGTCCGTAATTATGGATTCTCAGGTCGTACAATGCTTCTTAATGGTGATCATCCATATATGAAAGAACGGCTGTTCAAAGATGCATTGGAGTGGCAGCCCGATATTGTTGTGATAATGCTGGGAACTAACGACAGTAAACCCCACAACTGGAAATATGCTGATGAATTTGAAGCGGACTACCTGAAAATGATAGAATCGTTTGATACCCTGAGGTCAAATCCGGAAATATACGTTGTAGCTCCTGTTCCAGTATTTAAGGATTGTTGTAAAATAAAAGATGATGTGGTAAGGGATGAGATATATCCCGTAGTGAAAAAAATAGCAGAAGAGAAGAACCTTCATTTCATTGATCTATACAATCCGCTTAAAGAAATGGGTGATATGTTCCCTGACGGTGTTCATCCCGATGCCGACGGAGCAGCCGAGATGGCAAAGCTGGTGTATGAGAGTATTACCGGAAAAAAGGGGGAGTTGGTTCCGCAGGAATACCCGGGATTGAAAAGCAAATGGCATGGTTTCGATAAGTATGATTTCGAACTGAGAAGAACTCCGGCACATATAATGGTCCCGAAAAATCCACAGGAAGGCAAACCTTGGGTGTGGCGTGCACGATTCCCGAACTGGCATTATCAGATGGACAGCATTTTGCTTTCTGAAGGATATTATATTGCATACATCAATACAAACAATATGTATGGCAGTCCTGAGGCAATGCGCATATGGGACAGATTTTACCGTTATCTTACCAATGTTCAGGGCTTTAATAAGAAGGTTGCGCTGGAGGGAGTCAGCCGGGGCGGTTTGTTTGTGTACAACTGGGCTAAAAAACATCCGGAACTGGTTAGCTGTATTTATGCCGAAGCACCAGTGTGTGATTTCACAAGCTGGCCGGGTGGTTTTGGCGAAGGTATTGGCAGCAAGGGCGACTGGGAGCAGTTGAAAAAGGAATACGGCTTTAAATCGGATGAGGAGGCAAAAGCGTACAAAGATATGCCGGTTGATAATCTGGATAAT
Organism: Chlorobiota bacterium; assembly: GCA_013153405.1. GTDB lineage: Bacteria > Bacteroidota > Bacteroidia > Bacteroidales > Marinilabiliaceae > JAADEM01. Next base: position 12,930 of record JAADEM010000138.1, on the reverse strand, counting down.
CTTGCGAAGGCCAAAGTGCCGGTGCTCCATATGATAGGGTTGAATGATAAGGTTGTTCCGCCTGATGAGAATACAATGGTTCTGATAAACCGCTATATAAAGTCGGGTGGTATTGCCACTGTAGTTCCTTGTACCGAAGGTAAGCAGGAACTGTATGGGCATCATTTCGAAATAGAAACACCTCAGCTTGGTGCTGATTTTATCAAATACAATACAAAACTACCGAAACAGCCGCTTAAAAGCTCTGATTACCATGAGTTGCGAGAAGGGCTGAAAAACTCTTTTATTAAGTTTGAGAAGGAGAAAAAAGGACGGGTTGCTTTTCTGGGCGGATCAATAACTTACAACCCGGGTTGGCGCGATAGTATCTGCAACTATCTTGAGAAGAGATTTCCTGATACAGAATTTGATTTTATTGCGGCAGGAATACCTTCCTTTGGTTCAACAGAGAATGCATTTCGGTTTAAAAGGGATGTGTTGAAGAATGGTCCTGTTGATTTGCTTTTTGTTGAAGCTGCTGTGAATGATGGAGGTAAAGGACGGTCGGAAACGGAGATAAAAAGGGCAATGGAAGGTGTTGTACGTCACGCCAGGTATGCCGACCCGACTACCGATATCGTTTTTATGTATTTTGTCGATCCTTCAAAAATTAAAGATTACAATGCAGGCAAAGTGCCTGATGTGATACGGATACACGATGAGGTGGCGGCTTATTATAACCTGCCTGCTCTTAATCTGGCAAAAGAGGTTACAGACCGCATTAATGCCGGGGAGTTCACGTGGAAAGATGATTTCAAGAATCTTCATCCATCACCTTTCGGACAGGGTGTTTATGCCCGCTCAATGTTGTCGTTTCTGAATGATGCATACAGTGGATTTGTGGCAGAGGATGATAAAATAGAGAATTACGAGATGCCTTCTGCAATGGATAAGTATTGTTACGACAATGGAGTACTTATCGAAGCAAAAGAGGCATTGCTGGCTAAGGGGCCTTTAGGTTTTAAGTTTCAGAGCGGAGCATTATCGGATAAATATGAAGTTGTTGTGGCTAAAGGTTGGACGTATCATCCTGTATGGGAGCCGGAAATAAAGGCATACACAAGAGCTAACTTTATAAAAGTTCCAATGTTAGTTGGCGAGTATCCGGCAAAAACACTGAAGTTCCTTTTCTCCGGAAATGCCGTAGGTATTGCTGTCGCTGCAGGACCGGATGCAGGAATAATTGAGTACAGGATTGATAAAGGTGAATGGAAAACTAAAGATCTTTTTACCAGGCATAGTAAAATTTATCATTTACCGTGGTATTACGTACTGGCCGATGCATTGCCGGATGGTAAACATACTCTGGAACTGAGACTGACAAACAAAAAGAATAAATTCAGTGTGGGGAATAAGTGTGTGCTCAGATATTTTTTTGTTAATGAAACGGTGAAGTGAGAAGATGGGATGGGGTATTCAGTATCCGGTAATCAGTAATCGGTAAACAGTATCTCTTTTAATACGAGGCAACCAAGAACCAACAACCAAGAACCAACAACTAAGAACCAACAACTAAACTAAAATGGAATCATCTTGATTAGCGATAGCAGATTGGTGATTTGCGATTAGCGAAGAAAGCCGGGTCTACCAGGCGGTAAGACAGGTCAGCAAACCAAAAACCAAAAACCAACAAACCATTTAACACAGTAACCATTTAATTCAAAGCCATGGAACAAAAAACAACACAACGACTTCTGTCACTCGACACACTAAGGGGATTTGATATGTTCTGGATTACCGGAGGTGGTGCGCTTGTAATCTATCTCTCAAAAGCGACCGGAGCCGGATGGCTTCATACATTAGCCGAGCAGATGGAGCACGTAAAATGGGAAGGTTTTCATTTTTTTGATCTGATATTTCCGCTTTTTATGTTCATCTCCGGAGTTGCCATTCCTTATGCTATTCTTTCGAAAAAAGAGAAAGGTGTTTCTCAGAGTGTTCTTTTTAAAAGGATACTGAAACGTGTTGTCCTGCTTATCATTTTTGGCATTATTTACAATGGCGGACTGAAAAACGGTTTTGAGAATGTGAGGGTAGCCAGTGTGCTTGGGCAGATTGGTATTGCATATTTCATTGCAGCTGTGGTTTTCCTTTACACCAAAGAGTGGAAATTCAGAGTTGTATGGTTGTTTGTGATCATTACATTAATTTCAGTATTGCAGCTTGCGGTGCCTGTGCCGGGGCATGGTGCGGGAGTGTTTGATTCCACCGGAAGCATAAATGCCTGGCTCGATCAGAACTTTCTGCCGGGACGGCTGCACGGGAAGACTTTTGATCCGGAGGGGCTGTTGTGTATTGTTTCGGCCTCGGTTGTAACATTGCTTGGGGCTTTTGCCGGAGGTATACTTCGCGACGGTAAAGAGGCAAATGTGAGGAAAACATTGCAGCTGGCTGTTGGTGGTGTTGTTCTCATTGTTATTGCACTTGCAATATCTCCGTTTTATCCCATTGTAAAACGTATGTGGACTATTCCGTACGATTTTCTTTCAGCAGGTATCAGCTTGTTGCTTTTGGCTCTGTTCTACTATATCGTTGATGTGAGGAAATGGCAAAAATGGACACTCTTTTTCAGGGTTATCGGAATGAATTCAATAACTATTTATATGGCCACTGCAATGGTGAGCTTTTATTACACCTCAAACTTTCTGCTCGGTTCCGTAAGTATGCTTATAGGTGATTACGGAATGGTACTTAAAGTGATTGGAGTGATTGCAATTGAGTGGAGCTTGTTGTATTATCTATATAAGAACAGGATATTCTTAAAAGTTTAGAGTCTTGTTCTCACGTTCACGGTTAGAAATAATTTTTAAAAATAAAGATATGAAGCACTTGATAACATTTTTGTCGGCATTACTGGCTGTCGGTGTGTTTATTCAGATGAAAACAGAAAAGCTTCCGGTTTATTAAGAGTAAGGTCCCGCAGACTTCTTGAGAATGTGGATGCCAGGCTACAATCATATACAACAGAAAGAGGTTTGTTGGTTTTTCCGATCGATTTGAAAAGCACGAACATTTACTATGGAGCCAAATGGGGCAACAGTTGGGTTTGAGGGTATTGATACGATAAAAAGTTTCAGCGAAGTGATTGTTCTGAGGGTAAAGTTGTAATTGATGGTATATTGTTCAATGCGGGTGGCCAGACCGGAACAGAAACACAACTATCTTTTGGAAACGAGGCTGGAGAATCTGTAAGCTGATCCTGCTGCATTTAAGCTTGTGGGCTATAAGCTGAGTGATAATAAAAAATGATATATTGTATGTTGGCTGTGAAATAAAGGTAAATATTTTTATCTTGGCTGATATTTTAATACATCGGGAAATGAGCAATAAAGAAAACGATACTACCTCCCATATTCTTCAGCAAAGTCCGTTAATTCATCTGGCGGCTCTGGTAGTTGTTCTTGTTGGTATGAGGGCAGCTTCAACAATCATAACTCCTTTTTTGCTGGCACTGTTTATCAGCATCATAGGTGCATCTCCTTTATCATGGCTAAAGAAAAAAGGCGTACCTAACATACTGTCTGTAGTAATAGTTATCATTATTATGTTACTACTGGTATTATTATTGGGAGGCATAACAGGAACATCGGTCGCATCATTTACCCAGAATCTTCCTTCATACGAGAATAAGTTAATGACATTAGAGGATAACTGGCTTGGGGCTCTGAATCGTTTCGGGCTTGAGTTTCACAGCGGTAATGTACTGAACAGTTTTGATACCAGAAAAGTGCTTTCGTTTACTGCAAATATCCTTAATGGAGTGGGAAACCTGATGAGCACATCTGTTCTGATAATGCTTACTGTATTTTTTATTTTAATGGAGGCCAGCTCGTTGCCTGTTAAAATACGATTAACATCATCGAATCCTGAAGCAGACAATGAAAAGTTCCGGAAGGTAATTCATGGTGTCAGACATTATTTATCGATAAAAACACTTACAAGTTTATCAACGGGAATCCTGGTCTGGATATGGCTTTCAATACTTGGTGTTGATTATCCCATATTGTGGGGGCTGATAGCTTTCCTGATGAACTATATTCCTAATATCGGTTCTCTGCTGGCTGCCATACCAGCTGTTTTACTGGCTCTGGTACAACTTGGGCCGTGGGGCGCCGTATGGACCGGTGCAGGATATCTGGTAATAAACCTGGTTATTGGAAGTATTATTGAACCTAAAATAATGGCCGATGGTCTGGGGCTTTCTACCCTTGTTGTTTTTGTCTCTTTGGTTTTCTGGGGATGGCTGCTGGGTATTATCGGAATGTTTCTTTCTGTTCCGCTGACCATGATAGCCAAAATTTATTTTGAAGCAAATCCACGAACAAAATGGATCGCTGTTTACCTTAGCAGTGAAGAGGAGATTCTTAGGGAGGTAAAAAAACAAAAGGAGGCTAACGAAGCTTTATAGTAATCTTATCTTCAGAAAATAAAACTTTACCCGGCCGTTTTTAGCACTATGGAAGAATTTATACTGAAAGCTGCAGGTTTGTTCCTTGCCGGTATGACAGGAATAGTAAAAGCTGTTCCTGTAGGTGTGGCTATGGGGTTTACCGGTTTTCAGACAGGTTTGTTTGTATCGCTTGGTTCGACTGTCACTGTTTTTATTCTTTACTTTTCAGGTGAGCCGCTGAAAAAATGGATAACGAAAAAATGGCCGAAGGAGAAAATGGATAAAAAGAAAGGCAGATTCTCTGTCTTACTTGAAAAATACGGAGTGACAGGAGTGGGGTTGCTTACTCCGGGAACTCTTGGCCCAATTACCTCAATCATAATCGGATTAATAGTTCTTAAAGATACTTCAAAGCTGATGCCTTACCTTGTTGCAGGTATTTTCCTATGGTCTTTTCTTTTGTCCTGGCTGGCTGTTGGAGGTTTTGAGCTGCTTAAAAGTCTTTTCTGATTTTGTCTGTTGTAAATTGGTAATACAATCTGAATCCGGCAGGATTAGATAAAACAAACCGGTCTGTGCCATATACTCAGACCGGTTTATCTTGAAAACTAATTTTGTTGTATACTCATTATTTTTAATTATTCGTTTATGTATTCAGAGTGCTTCAGCTCTATGAGTTTTTTTAGCTGGGGCCAGTTTCCTTTTAACGGTTTATCATTGCTCTGAGGTGCTCCCGGGGTGCTTCTGCCGTCTTCGATGCATTTCATCAGCAGGTTATACAGCTCTTTAACCTTTTCGGGATGTTCACTGTAAACATTGTGTTGCTCGGCAATATCCGTGGAAAGGTCGTAAAGTTGAATGTCGGGCAGTCCCATTTCACGGGCTTTTTTAGGTCTTGGATCTGACCAGCCGCCAGAACCAGGACAGAGTTCCAGTTTCCAGTTGTCTTTACGTATTGAAAAACTTCCATTGATAGAATGGTGTATTGTATATTCTCTTTTGTAATCAGGATTCGACGGGTTCTCAAACACAGGCAGTAGACTGTAGCTGTCTTCTCCTTCATTATCTTTAAGTTTTATTCCTGTAATATCGGCAACGGTAGCCATGAAGTCGGTAGTACAGCAGGTTTTGTCAAAAGTAGTTCCGGCTTTTATTTTTGCCGGCCATTTGGCAATGAACGGAACACGGTGTCCGCCTTCAAAGATGTCAGCTTTATGGCCACGGAAAACATAACTCGGATTGTGTCCTTTGGCAAGTAAAACATCGAATTTTGCCTGAGGAGAACAGCCGTTGTCTGATGTGAAAACTATCAGAGTGTTGTCTTCGATTCCGGCATCTTTAATTGTTTTAAGCAACTGACCCATGTAATCGTCTATCATCATAACGAAATCACCATAAGGATTAAGTCCGCTTTTGCCCTGCCACTCTTTTGTTGGAATGATAGGGGTGTGAGGTGATGGAATAGGCAGGTAAAGGAAGAAAGGTTTGTCTTGTCCTGCATGTTCAGTTACAAATTTCATAGCTCTTCTGAAAAAATTAGGAGTTACATCTTCCATTTTAAAGTCGGGAGCTATGGGACCTTCACGATAAAATGCGTATCCGCCGTGTTTGGGCGTTATAGAATCGGGAATAGCTGTTGGCATGCCGTTTTCCACATAAACATAGGGAGCCATGTCAAGAGAACCGCAATGTCCGTAAGCATAGTCAAAACCAAGGTCGTTAGGGGTGTGGGTAACAGGTTTGGAGAAATCTACATTTCCGGCACTATCCTTGGCCCAGTTCCACCCCAGGTGCCATTTACCGATATATCCTGTATTGTACCCAGCTTTTTTCAGAAATGAAGCCAGTGTGGTTCTGGTTTCAGGTATCAATGCTTCGGAGTAACCGAACAAAACACCTTGTTTTATACCTGAACGCCAGTTGTATCTTCCGGTAAGAATGCCATAGCGTGTAGGTGTACATACTGACGAAGAGGTATGCATGTCGGTGAACCTCAGGCCTTCGGATGCCATTTTGTCCAGGTTAGGGGTGCGGATTTTTGAACTGTCGTTAAAACAAGCTACATCGCCATAACCAAGATCGTCGGCCAGAACATATATAATGTTAGGCTGTTTTTGTTTTTCTTCCTTTGTGGGGGTATTGCATGAGGTGTGAAAAATTAATGCTGTAAATAAAAAGATTAAAATTAATTTAGACTTTTTCATTGTTCTGGTTTTAGGGGAAATGTTATAAAAAATATAAAAATGTAATGTTGTGCATCTCTTTCTTTGATGTAAAAATATAAAATAATACTGTTTTAAAAAAGTTTCCCCTGTTTGTTCGGGTATATGTTCTTTATTTTATTTGTTTATGTGCCGATGAAGAAAAAACAGATATCCGGATTAACCAAGCTGTTGGTCATTTTATAAGATTATTTGCTTTCATCCAGTGTTCACAGTCATTAGTCCAGTATTTTACCGTTCCTTTCAGGTTTTTAATACCGAAACCGTGACCGCCTTTTTCATAAATATGTAACTCGGCAGATATATTATGTTTTTTCAGAGCCAGGAAATAACTAATGCTGTTTTCAACCGGTACGGCTTTGTCGTCTGCGGCATGTACTATAAAAGCCGGCGGTGTGTTGTCCGTAACTGCTTTTTCATTTGAGAAGTATTTTATCGTCTCATGTGAAGGTTTATTTCCGAGTAAATTTATTCTGGTACCCATATGTGTTATCGATTTATCCATCGAGATAACGGGATAAACGAGAATGGAAAAATCAGGTCGCGTATTTATAGTTTTATCACAGGAATATACAGTATCGTTAAAATGGGTAGAAAGGGTTGAGGCAAGATGTCCACCGGCAGAGAAACCCATAATTCCGGTTTTATCAGGGTTTATGTTGTATTTTTTTGCGTTCTGTCTTACAATGCGAATGGCAGCTTGTGCATCCTGCAAAGGACCCGTGCTTTTATCGGTCATAATCTCATCATCCGGAAGACGGTATTTTAAAACAAATGCTGTAATTCCCAGAGTGTTCAGCCATTCGGCAACTCTATATCCTTCATGGTCTATTGCAAGAATATGATATCCGCCTCCCGGACAAATAATAACTGCGGTTCCGTTTGCTTTTTCTTTTTTTGCACGAAAAACGATGAGTTCTGGAGATGTAACCCGGTATACCCTAGTTATACCGTCAGGGCCTTTTTCAGATTTTTCAGAATAGGACGGTTTTAATATTGAACCAGGTATGATATCTTTTGGGTATAGTTTTACTGTTTCATACTGTGCACGGATACTGATATTAACCATAAAAAACATAAGTATTAAGAATATGTGCGTTCTCATTATTTCATGTTTATTAATTGAAAACAATTTTTCTGTATTTGTTTATTCTGGTAATTAATCCGTGTTTAATATCTCCCGATACACCTTTGGTGTCTATTTTAAAAGCATATGGCTTGTATATTGTAGCGCAGGAAATATTTTCAGCTTTAAGCTGTTTCCATTCTTTCCAAAGTCTGTCATAATCTGTAATTGCTTTTTTTATTCTTTCGTTATCGTATTTTCCCGTTTTATCTCCTTTGTAACCAAGCAGAATGGCAGTAAATGCTTTTTCTATAATTTCATATTTTATTCGTCCGTATGCAGCAGAAACTTTTAAGTACTCCATATCGGCTTCATTGTTCATCTCTATTTTTTGTGAGAGTTGTTCTATTTGTTTCCAGATGTTAACAGCTTCCTGTTTCTCTTTTATTGCCTCTTCTGTTTTGTTGTTTTTTATCAGGTAATCAAAAAAACGGTTCAGAACAGACATATCCGACATGAACTCATCCCTCATCCACCACACGTTGAATCCGGCTTCAGGTATATCAATTAAAGAGCAATGGCCTCTTACCACACCTTTGGGAGACAGATGCACGAGGTTTACAAAATTATTGATACTTTGAGGTTTTACTCCAATTTTTATGGCAGCAAGTTTCAATGCATCTTCTTCAGAAAGACTGGTGTTTTTTGCCCATTCCACAGCAGTGAAAGTGTTTACATCTACCCAAAGCTCATTGGTAATATACGGACCGCGCCAACCGCCTCCTCTCGACCACGTCCACAAACCAACAAATTTGGGATCATTGAGTAAATCTTTAATCCCGTGTTTTTCATCGGGTTTCATTATTTGTGAATACTCTTCATACCCGTTCAGAATACCATTGAAAAGGTAGTCGGCATGAGCTCCTTTGCCGTAATATTCGGGCTGACACTGATATTCTACTATGTACTGATGCTTTCCGATGCCAATAGTAGGATTGAAAGGGGTAAGGCGATGAAAGTCACCTTTTGTGTATTTTATTGAGAATATCAGGTTTTTATGTGGTGTTATCTGATCTGTTATCTCTTTGTAAATGTCCGGATTGGTATGAAAGAAGCCAAAATCCCAGGTTCTGTAAAATAATTTTTTGTTCCGTTTTTCACATATTTCTTCTTTAAGTATGTTAATGAGCTTAACATGTCCTTTTATCTTTTCTTCTCTGTTACCGCTTACTGGGTTACCGCCCGAATGATATGGAGTATCGAACAGGTATGTTTCACCAAAACGTATAACAAGTCCGTCTAATTCAGGGAAAGTATCAAACAACTCATTTATTTGTATTCTGATAAGTTTCTGAGTCAGTGCTCTGTTGATGTCGGGTCTTAGTTTACCATGAATAGCCTGGAGCCCACTGCTGTTTTCTTTTGGACTGACCAGTTCTTTTTTATATTTATTAAGTATAATTGTGGGCAGTACCAGAACATCGGTAAAGGCATAAACAGGCATGCCGGCTTTCCCGGATTCAGCAAACTTTTTCTTAAGCCATTTTTGTTTCTTAAGTATCCATTCTCTATCTTTAGAGTTTTCGGGTATAATTCCTTTTTCAAAGCTGTCGTATGTAATTCCGCACTGTATGTTCCAGTGAGGAATCATGCCATTGTATCCTGTTTTTTTAAGAAACTCAGGATTCTTATATTTTGTTACGGTTGGTGCTTCTCCCGGATTATTGAAAACCATGTCGAGGAGGTAGGTCAGCTGTGGTGTCTGTTTTTTGCTTTCTTTTTTTTCATGGCTTGTATTACAGGCAATAAGAATCAGCAGTGAGAAAACGGTAAGTAATTTAATTTTCATTTTGTTTTTATCTCAAAAATAGATTAAATAAAAAATATTAAGGTGTATTAATGTTCTGTTTATTCGACTTCCAGTTCAATTAGCTCTATTTTTCTGAATTCGGTAGGATGACTTTCAGCCTGAATCGCAATGTATCCTTCTTTTAGCGGAGTACCGTCGGGTACAGGATAATTATCAGGTTTGTTTCCTCCGCCGATAGTAGGATGTTCATATGTAAGCACCTGTTTTCCGTTTACGAAATGAGAGATTTTCCGGTTGTTTAAAACCACAACTTCCACTGTTACCCACTGGTCGCCATGAAATGTTTTTGCCGTTGATGGTGTGCAATGCCGGGTAATTGTTTTACCATTTATTTCAATATTTGTACCAGGTGTGCATACACCCATTGTAGGACGTTTATCCTTCCCGTTGCCTCCTAAAAGCTGAGCCTCAACTGAAACCGGAAAATATTGATTTAATTCCATGCTTTCTGGTGATTGGCAGTGAAGCATAAGGCCGTTGTTGCGATATCCCCACGGTGGACTTCCGGGAGGTTGTTCACCTACAAAACGGTATTCTGCCCTCAGTTTGTAATTTGAAAATTTTTTCTTGTAAAAAAGATGTCCGAATTTATTGTTGAATTTGTCATAGTCATCATATGAAACCTTCAATATGCCGTTTTCTACATGAAATGTATTTTTGTAATTAACATTCAAAGGTTCACCTGTAAATTTAAATACCCAGTTATCAAGGTTTTTTCCGTTGAATAACTGAATCAGGGGACCTTTTTCTTTGTATCCTGGTATTTGAAGGGTTTGGTTTGTTTTAGTATTTGTGGTACACGAAAACACCAATAAAATGATTGAAATAAAAATACACCTCATTATTTACATTCTTCATAAAAAAAAGACTTCTAATTTACAAATTAATATAGAAATTGATGTTTAATGTGAAAAACCATTATTATTTTTACAAACCTATATTGAAATATATAATTCTAAATTCTAATCTAAATTCTAAACTTTGATTAAAAAATGAAATTAAAATCATTAAGCAGTTGTAAATATTCATTGTTGGTGCCTACCAGTATGGGTGTACGTATTACTCCTGTCGATCACCAGCCTGTTCATACAAGTGAACTTTTCAGAATGCAGGCAACAAGTGCCGAAACAAACGTGGCAAGTATTGCTTCGTATCTAGGCTTGCCGGTTAAAGTTATGACCTCATTTGTAAAAGGGAGCCCCATATCAAGATTTATAAAAGATAATCTTGCATCAAGACATATGCATTATGAAGGGCCTGAAACAGAACAGGGAGGTCCCTGGGGTTACAGACATCAGTTTAATATTGCCGACAGCGGATATGGAGCCCGCGGTCCACGGGTGCATAACGACAGGGCCGGAGAGATTGGCCGAACACTTAATGTCAAGGATTTCGACCTGGAACGTATTTTCGGCGAAGAAGGTGTGCAGATTGTTCATATGTCGGGCCTGATAGCAGCACTTTCGCCTGAAACGGGAAAGTTCTGTCTTGAAATTGCAAAAAGTGCTAAAAAGTATGGAACAGTAATTTCATTCGACCTAAATTACAGGGCTTCATTCTGGGAGGACAGAGAAGAGGAACTTAAAAAGATTTTTGATGAGATAGCTTCTGTGTCTGATGTGTTGATAGGTAACGAGGAGGATTTTCAGCTATGTTTGGGTATAGATGGACCGGAAGCCGGAGGTAAAGATATTGCAGCTAAAATTGATGGTTTTAAAGGAATGATTAATGAGGTGAAAAAAGCTTATCCGGATACATCGGTTTTTGCCACAACACTTCGTCAGGTGGAGAGTGCCAACAGCCACCTGTGGGGAGCTATTCTTTCGGTAGGTGATAACTGGCATATTGTAGAACCCCGAAGGATTGGTGTGCTTGATCGTATTGGGGGTGGTGATGGCTTTGTAGGTGGAATGCTTTATGGAATTCTTAAAGGATGGGAGCCGGAAAAATGGATACGTTTCGGATGGGCCACAGGTGCTCTGGCGACTACTCATTTAACCGACTATGCACAACCGGCTGATGAAGAACAAGTATGGAGTATATGGGAAGGTAACGCCCGTGTGAAAAGGTAATGGAAATATTAAAATGAAAATTGAACTATAAAAAGAAGATATTTCAAAAAAAATAACTAAATTTAATAAAGTAAATGCGCCCCTGAAATCATTCGCCGGAATATGACCGCAGAATACCAGTAAATGACGGGGCGCATTCTTTTTTTCTCTATGCTTATATCTAAACACACAAAGTTTAGGATTGTTTAAAATAAGGACTGAATTATTTTATTTTTTTGTAAAAACTATTGTTTCCGTTTGTTTCACAGCATTGTTAATTCCTTTGGTTGGCTTGTTATGGTTCTGTAATTTTTGAAGTACATTGTGAAAGGTAAGGTGTTTATTGTAGTTGCTGGTCAGGCTTTTTCGCGATAATCAATGAAAACTTCTTTTTTTGTCATACTTCTATGCCTGGTTTGTATCAAAAGATTTCTATAGTCCACAATTCTGATACTTTATTTCCTATGATTTAGAGAACCGCCGTATACGTGCCTTGCCGGCAGGCAGGCGAGATCCGTATCCCGATGAATCGGGAGTGGTGTGAGAGACGAACTGGCTACCTTTGGGTAGTCAGTCGTCTACTCTATTGGCGGTTCGTTATTATTCTTTCTCGGGTAATTTAATTCCATATTTATAAAATTTGTAAAACTGCTTTATCTCGTTGTTTTGATTGGTAAAGTCTTCTTTTTCAATAGTATCATATCCTCTCTCTTGGTTTGGATAAACAATAACACAATCAATTATCGGAACATCGTTTTTAATGTCAATACCTACTTTTTTAATTACATTTAGATCTCTCGAATAACCACTTAATTGCCTAATATCACTTATTTCATATTCTTCGTTGGCATATTTGACTTTATATTTTGTATCTATTATTGTTCTATTTTTAATATTCAAGAAATCGATTTCTCCATATTTTCCGTGATACTGATATTTAATATCATTCCCATAAGTTTTATGAAGCAATGAAAATGAATAAATCTCAAATAATAATGACATATCAATATGGAATGGTGGAAATTCTGCATCTTTTTCGATAGTTGTTTGATTTACAGAATAGTCAAAGCGTTTAAAAATCATTTTTGCAACTTTCAACACTTCGTTATATTCTTTATAAAGATTATTTGTTTTGATAAGTTTAAAACTATTAATTGTTACTTCGTAATCTTCAATATAATCAAAAACCTTTTTATTGAAATATAGTAAATTTATTAGCTCCTTATTCTCTGAAAGGTTATGTTTTAAATAGCTTGATACAAAATTTAAAGCTTTCTTTAATATCTTATTTT
>JAADEM010000092.1 GCA_013153405.1 Chlorobiota bacterium | reverse complement strand
TATGGCAAGCGCCTATGATGAAAACTGGAACCTGATAGGTTCAGTTGAGGTGTTTGACGTTGCAACAAAAAGTTTTAGTTCTTCGCCTGTTGTATCTGAAATTAGTGGACTGAATGGTATAGCTGTAGAGCCTGAATCTGATAATCTTATCTGTTTTATATCTGAAAGTACAACGGCTTCGGGTGTAATGAGAACTTATTCATCAACCGGTACTATGATTAAAGAGTATAAAACAGGTATTTCTCCTTTTATGCTACTTAATGTCATTAAGTAATTAACTGTTTAAATATAAGACTGTCTAAAAAGAACTGAGAGCTTGAGAATTTCATGCAAAGGCGCTGAAGTCGCAAAGCTAAATATCTGATTAACAACGCCAATTTTTCTTTGTGTCTTTGCGCCTTTGCGAGACATCTTCCTTTTTGGACATTCTCTTCTTTTTATGGCTAATATAATTTTAATAACAGGAGGTGCCCGTTCGGGTAAAAGTGGTTTTGCTATGAAAATGGCAAAGCAAACCTCTTCGCGGCCTGTTTACCTGGCAACGGCAAGGGTGTGGGATGATGACTTTAAGGAGAGGATAAACCGGCATAAAAGAGAGAGAGGCGGGGAGTGGATCAACATAGAGGAGGAGAAGAATCTTGACAAACTGATCCTTAGCGGCAGAACAGTTGTTCTGGATTGCATTACTCTTTGGCTTACCAATATTTTTCATGACAACAACTATGATATGGAAAAATCATTGAGTGAGGCCAAAATGATATGGAATACTTTTGTGAAAAGTGATTTTACAATATTTGTTGTAAGTAATGAAATAGGAATGGGAGTCCATGCTGCCGATGATGCTGCACGCAAGTTCACCGATCTGCAGGGTTTTTTCAATCAATTTATTGCTGCTATGGCTGAAGATGTTTATTTGATGGTCTCCGGGATTCCTGTTAAGATTAAGTAAAATGATAAAACATACTATACTTGTATTCCTCATCACCCTGTTTTCATGCGTAAACAGTAATAGTAATTATAAAAGAGATGTTAATGATTTAAGGATAATCTCACTGGTGCCGTCATTGACAAAAGAGCTTGAATCGTTAGGCCTGACTGAGAATATTGTAGGAGCTACATCATATTGCGATATCACAAAAAACAACAAAGACCTGATTGTCGGTAGTGCTGTTAAAGTAAACATGGAAAAAGTCTTGCTGCTGAAACCTGATGTGGTTTTTGCAGGCGGATTGACCAATGGCAGTTATATAAAGACAATGAGAAATGAGGGGATAAAGGTTTATAAGTTTCCCAATCCCGGATCGTACAATGGTATTTGTAATGATTTCATCAGGATTGGAAAAATAACCGGAAGGGAGAAGAAAGCTGAAGAGATTGTTAATAAAACCCGGAAACGGATAAAAAGGATCTGCAGTTCGATACCTGAAACTGACGCAAAACCGAAAATGTTTTTTCAGATAGGAGCAAATCCTATTTATGCTGTTATACCGAATACTTTTATGAATGATTACATCACTTTGGCCGGATGTAAAAATATTGCTGCCGACCTGAAATCTGGTTCAGTATCCAGAGAAACCATATTGAGCCGAAACCCGGATGTGATATTCATATCCACAATGGGTATGGTGGGCGAAAATGAAAAAAAGATATGGAAAAGCTATAAAGAGTTGAGTGCCGCAGCTAATAACAGGATTTTTATTATTGACTCTGATATTGCCTGTTCGGCTACCGTTGAGTCATTTGCCGATGCTTTGCAGCAGATTGTCAGTCAGGTATGGTCTGCACAGGAAACCAATAATTAACCGTTTTATGGAAACAGGATTAATACATATTTATACCGGAGAAGGAAAAGGAAAAACCACTGCAGCTGTAGGACTGGCTATAAGGGCACTTTCACACGGACTGAGGGTGTGCTATGTGAATTTTAATAAGGGCGGCGGGAAGTATGTGAATACAGAAGTCGATACTCTTGAGATACTTGGTGCTAAGGTGATTGTTGCCACCGATCAGCACCCCGCATTTAATGCGGATATCTCAGCAGAAACTAATTCGAAGCAAACGCTTAATGCATTGGGTTTTATCAAAGAGCTTGTCCGGTCTGCAGATTTTGATATGCTCATACTTGATGAAATACTTATCTCTGTCAGGGATAATTTTATACAAGATAAGGTGTTGGTGGATTTCATAAAAAATAAACCGGATAGCTTGGAACTTGTTCTTACAGGCCGTGGAGCAACCGGTGAAGTTATTGAAATGGCAGATTATGTGAGCGAAATAGTTAAAGTTAAACATCCGTACGACAACGGCATATTCAGTCGTGAAGGTATTGAATATTAAAAAGTAAATTATCATGGAACTAAAAGAAGAATTACAGAAAAAGATAGACTTAAAAACCAAGCCTGTAGGTTCGCTTGGTAAACTTGAAGATGTTGCTTTAAGAATAGGATTGATGCAGAAAACATTATCTCCGGAACTTAAAAATCCGGTGCATATTGTTTTTGCAGGCGATCATGGGCTGGCCGATGAAGGAGTTAGTCTCTATCCGAAAGAGGTAACTGCACAGATGGTATTGAACTTCCTGAACGGAGGGGCAGCTGTTAATGTTTTTTGCAGGCAGCATAATATTAAACTTATGGTTGTTGATGCCGGGGTTGATTACGACTTTCCTGACGATGATCGGCTTGTGAATGCAAAGGTGGCAAAAGGAACGAAAAACATCCTCATTGAACCGGCAATGACATTGGAGCAATGTGAAAATGCAATGAATAACGGTGCTGAACTTGTTGATAAAGAGTTTGCTTCAGGTAGTAATATTATAAGTTTTGGTGAAATGGGCATCGGAAATACTTCATCTGCAGCATTGTTGCTGAATAAGTACACCGGTTTGCCCATAGAGGAGTGTACAGGTCGCGGTACCGGACATGATGACGAAGGCGTGAGAAGAAAGACTGAAATACTAAAAAAGGCAGCTGAGAAATATGATGTTTCTGATGCCAGGGAGATACTTGCCACATTCGGAGGGTTCGAAATAGCCATGATGACGGGAGCTATGCTTCAGGCAAAGAAAAACGGCATGGTTATCCTTGTTGATGGCTTTATCACAACTTCAGCACTCCTTGCTGCATATAAAATGGATGAAACCATTCTCAATAATTGTATCTTTACACATAAGTCGAATGAGAAGGCACACTCTTTCATGCTTGAATACCTGAAGGGTGAGGCTCTTATCGATCTGAACATGAGACTTGGAGAAGGAACAGGTGCCGTTGTGGCGTATCCTCTGGTTCAGTCGGCTGTACTGTTTTTAAATGAAATGGCAAGTTTTGAGACGGCCGGTGTGTCTGACAAAGAGTAATCAGTAACCGGTACTTCCGGGGCAGGCTATCCCATCGGCTATGAGATTGCATTATGCTGAAACAATTATAAAGGTATGTTTAAAGAGCTGAGAATATTTTTAACGGCAGTGATGTTTTATACCCGCATCCCTGTTCCGCATTTTACCGATTACTCACCGGAGAATCTGAATAAGGCAACACGCTATTTTCCTTTAATAGGATTGCTTGTGGGAGGTATTGGGGCGCTAGTGTTTTGGGGTACCCGGATGATACTGCCTGTTAAGGTTGCAGTTCTTTTGACAATGGTTGCTCAGATAATGGTAACGGGAGCATTCCATGAAGATGCCTTTGCCGATTTCTGCGATGGTTTTGGCGGTGGATATACAAAAGAGCGTATTCTTGCAATAATGAAAGATAGCCGCATCGGCACTTATGGGGCAGCCGGACTGGTGATGATGCTGATTACCCGTTTTTCTCTTTTGTCGGAGTTTGAAGTTGCTTTTATTCCTGTTGCTCTCATTGTTGCACATACGGTTAGCCGGCTGGTCCCTGTATTGTTGATCTTCAGTTCAGAATATGTATCCGACCCCGATAAAAGCAAATCAAAACCGGTAGGTCAAAAAAGCTCAAAAGTCACTCTGTTTGTTGCATTACTGTTTGGTTTGCTTCCCCTT
>JAADEM010000158.1 GCA_013153405.1 Chlorobiota bacterium | reverse complement strand
ACAGTAATTGTTTGTGAAGTGGTTAAGGGTGAAGCCTGATTATCGGAGGCTATGACATTAATAATGTAGTTGTTGTCGGTGTTTAGGTCTGTAGGGTTTTCAAAATCAGGTGCATCAATAAACATCAGAACACCGGTGTTGGTGTCTATTGTAAACAGATTATTGTCGGTTGTGTTATCATCCGACAAAGTATATGTAACGGTATAGCCTTCGGGATCCGATGCTTCAACAGTTAAGGTTGTTTTCTGATTCTCTTCTGCAGTTATACTTGTAGGTGACGAAAAAGACGGAGCACCCTCATTGATGTCGTTAACTATGACGGTAATTGTTTGTGTTGTGGTTTGTGCCGGATTCTGATTGTCAGAAGCCACAACATTGACAATATATACATTGTCGTTATTTCCGTCAATTGGTTGTTCATAATCGGGGGCTGAAGAAAATTCCAGAACACCATTGCTTTCACCTATTGTGAAAATGTCATTATCGTTTGTTCCTTCCGGTAAAGAATAAGTAATGGTGCTGTTCTCCTGATCGCTGGCAACTACAGTAAGAACACTTGTTGCATTTTCATTAACAACTGCCGTGTCAGATGATGTGAAAACAGGAGCTGATTCGTTTACATCTCTTACAATTACAGCAACATCCTGAGTTGTTGAACTGGCAAAAGGAGTACCGTCGTCAGTTGCAGTCACACTTATGTTATAAGTATTGTTATTTCCGTCATCTTCCGGATTTTCAAAATCGGGAGCACTGATAAACGAAACTTCTCCTGTTGATGAATCTATGGAAAACAAGTCTTTATCAATTCCGTCAGTAATCGAAAAAGATATATTGTTGTTTTCTTCGTCGGTGGCTGTAACGGTAAATACCTGAGTTTGTCCTTCGTCAATGAAAGCAGTGTCATTTGAATTTATCACAGGTGCGTCGTTTACTTCCGTGATTGTAATTGATACTGTAGCCGACTGGCTTTCATTCGATTCTGAATCAATGGCCCTGTAAGAGAAATTATCGGGGCCGAAATAATTTGTATCGGGTTTAAAGGTAAATGTGCCGTCTTCATTTAATATCACAGTTCCATGTTCTGTACTGTCCACAATGGCAGCCGTAAAACTGTCGCCTTCGGGATCTTCATCGTTTGACAGCACCCCATTAGATGTGACATCTAAAGTTATGTCTTCGGAAGTGGTATAGTTGTCATCAGAAACTTCAGGAGGTTCATTTACATTAGTTACACTTACAGTGATAGTTAAAGTGTCGGATGCTGCAGGTGAGCCATTATCTGTGGCTGCAACTTTTAAAATATAGTCATTGTCGTTGTTGTTATCGGAAGGAGATTCATAATCGGGTGAAGATATAAACGTAACTTCACCTGTTGCTGTGTTTATTGAAAAAATATCGTTGTCCTCAATCCCTGCTTTTAATGAGAATGTGACAGTGCTGTCTTCCGGATCCGTTGCGTTTACATCTATAACTGTTCCCGATAAGTTTTCTTCGAAAGAAACAGATGATCCGGAAACAAAATCCGGTTTTCCGTTTACGAAAACAGTAAATGTTGAATCGATTGAAACATTATTGCCGTTTGTTATAGTTACTGTTATGGTTGCCTGTCCATTAACATCGGCAATCGGTGTGAAAGTTAAAGTTGTGTCGCTGGTATTGTAATTTACATCTGGATTCGGAATAAGACTGGTGTTATTGCTGGCTGCACTTACCGTTAATGGTGATGTTCCGCTTATACCTGATAAAACAACTGTTTGTTCCGACGGAGAAGATGATTCAACAAGATAAATGTCATCGATATGGTCTATTGACGGATCCTGTGCGGCAACACCTTGTATGAAGAAAAAAAAGGATATGATAAGAACAGAAAGAAGCTTTATTTGGTTTGGTTTTGAATACATGTCAAATTAATTTTGTTGCTAATAAGAGCAACTTTAAATTTAAGGCTCTTATATGTGAAATGCACCTTTTTTTTGATTAAAATGGTAAAATACGGGGCAAACAGTTTGAAATGGTTATGATTTATGATTTAGAATAATTTTAATATGAAAGAATGATATATTTTCGGATTCTGATAATTGAATTTATTGTAACCAAATGTGTAATATTTCCGGAGTTTATATAAAATGATACATTTGGTGAAATTATTTTTTTGTAATTTTCAAGAATAAAAAATAAAAACAAAATATATAGTGTTTTATGAATACAAAAAATGATAAACGTATAGTATTAACATTAGATGCAGGAGGTACTAATTTTGTGTTTTCGGCAATACAGGGGAATAAAGAAATTGTTGAACCTGTAGCTAAACCATCAAATGCTCATAATCTTGAATTATGTCTGTCAACTATAGAGTCGGGTTTTAATGAGATAATTAAAAAGCTTGATGAGAAACCGGTGGCCATAAGTTTTGCATTTCCGGGACCGGCTGATTATCCGAACGGGATTATAGGCGACCTTGGAAACCTGCCTGCTTTCAGGGGAGGTATTGCACTAGGACCAATGCTTGAAGAAAAATTCGGATTACCGGTTTTTATTAATAATGATGGTGATTTATTTGCTTACGGTGAAGCTATTGCCGGTCTTTTGCCTTTTGTAAATTCAGAGCTTGAGAAAGCAGGAAGTCCCAAGCGGTTTAATAATCTGGTTGGTGTAACACTTGGAACCGGTTTCGGAGCGGGAATTGTCAGAAACGGTGAACTTTTTATCGGCGATAATTCGATGGCAGCTGAAGTGTGGCTTTTGAGAAATAAACTTCATCCTGAGATGAATGTCGAAGAGAGTATCAGTATCAGAGCTATTCAGAGAGTGTACAGAGAAGAGTCGGGTGATAAGTCGGAGCTTACACCCAAAGATATCTTTGATATAGCAGACGGAAAAAAAGAAGGGAATCAGGATGCAGCTAAAAAAGCTTTTGCAACAATGGGGGAGGCTTTGGGTGACGCATTAAGTCAATTGGTGACTTTGATTGACGGAATAGTTGTTGTAGGCGGAGGCGTGGCCGGAGCTCATCCGTTTATTTTTCCGGCAATGTTTGATGAAATGAACGGAACATATAAAAATTTTAACGGAGATACGTACAGACGTCTTGTTCAGAGTCCGTTCAACCTGGAGGATGCCCAGGAGTTGAAACAATTTGTGAAAGGAGAACTTAAAGAAATAACAGTTCCTGGCTCTGAACGAAAGGTGCAGTATGATCCGTTGGCCAGGACAGGAGTGGGAATATCCAGGCTGGGAGCAAGCAAGGCAATTTCAATAGGAGCATATGCTTTTGCTCTTAAGGCTTTGGATAAAAGCTGAAACCTGCCTGTGAATTTTAAGACGGAGCAGATTTCAGGTTAAAAGGTTATTTTATTGGTCGGTTGTTGGTTCGTAAGTTTCCGGTTGATCTGCTCCTTGTTTTTTTATGCATATCTCATCATGTTTTTCTGAAATATGAAAAACCGATATCGGAGAAAAGCAGGCCGGAAGTTAAAAGAATTTGCCGGTGAAAATAAAAGTTAAAAACGGGAGAAATGGGGAATTAAAAATGTCATGATTTTGGTTTCAATTGAGAAAGCTCTTGTTTCACATTTTTAATTTCTTCTTTAATCCGTTTTATTTCCTTCAGAACATATGATATTTCGTTGGCATCGCGAATTGCCTCTTTGTCGAATTTTTCCATTACGATGTAATAATATTTTTTACCGCGGTATTGTACTTTAAGAGGCTTATCCCAGTTTGCCGCAATGAAATCGATAACTCCGTTGTCTTTGCCATCTTTATAGCTGACAATTTCCCATTTTGTTCCTCCGTCTTCAAATCTTCGGTTAAGAAAACCGTCTTCCGGGATTTTGTCGGTCAATGCGCTTTTATCTTTGTTGTAAACTTTTACCTGATTGTGATAAATCCAATGATCGCCGGTGTATCGACTTGAAATGTAAAAGTTTCCATCCATATCCAGATGAGCCCTGATAAATGTTCTGTTGTAAGAGTTCTCCGGTCTTTGGCGCTTGTGTATAAGTATAACCTTATCTCCGTATTCTTTTGTCTTTATAAAATTTTTCATCATCGGTTTGAGTTCCTCTTCTCTGGCTTTAAGCAGGCTGTCAAGGAAAACAAGGTTTTGTTCCTGTTCCGATATTCTGATTTTTCGTAACAGATCTTTTGATCTGGTAACATATTCTATTTGTCCGGGAAAAGTTTCGATAATGCTGTCCAGTAACAGCTTGGTATCGTTGAAGTGCTTTTCGTTATAAAGTTTTTCTGCTTTGTTAAATGCTTTTGCTGCCATTTCTTCGGAAGAAGGGCCACAATTGGTTGCAATAAAGGCAAGTATTAAAAGCGGAAGTATTAATTTTCTGTTCATTATGCCTGATTTATTTATTTCAAAAATAAGCAAAAAATAAAACAGAAATAAAGAGGCCGCCTGAAAAGTTATCTTTTTCTGAAAAAGAATCGTGTATTTGCAAGCACTTTACAGGTGGTCTCCCATTATCAATAGGCTAGTTCAGAAATTCAATCTCTTTTACGGTAACATGAAGCGAAGCTTTAATCTGACCGTCTTTTGTTTTGAATGCCTCACTGCCCGGAACACCTTCTATCAGGACTTTCCTTCCTTTTTTCAGATATTCGGCAATTTTTGTGCTTTTGCCTTCCTGTTTCCAGATAACGGCACGGACCCATTCTGTTTTTTCAATTTTATTGCCTTCATGATCTTTGTAATCAAGAGAAACGGCAATGTCGAAATTGATGGCATTTTTGCTGCCTGCTTCCTTTACGGTGGCATCGTTTCCCAATGCCCCGGTTAAAATAACCTTAAACATAATTTTAGTTTTAAAAAGAGAATAGTAAGGTTAAATTTAACATAAGACCAGTCATTTGTCAATTAAAATTTTGATTCACGAATGTTGTTTGTCGGTTGATAACATACCACAGGCAGCATATATATCTTCACCTCTGCTTAGTCTGATTGTTGTGGTTATACCTTTGGCCGATAAGGAGTCTCTAAAACGTATCATAGTTTTATCCGACGGAGACTCGTGAGGGAATCCGGGAATGGCATGAAAGCGGATGAGGTTTACACGGCATCTTAAACCCTGAAGAAGTTTTGTTATTCCTTTTATATGTGCAGGAGTGTCGTTTAACCCTTTAAACATAATGTATTCAAACGAAATTCTGCGCTGACGTCCAAAGTCGTAACTTTTAATTACTTCCAGTACTTTTTCAATCGGATATACTTTTTCGACGGGCATTAGTCCAAGACGTTCTTCATTGAACGGAGTATGCATACTTATGGCAAGATGTGCTTTGCTTGTTTCAATGAATTTTTTCAGTGCCGGAATTATTCCTATTGTGGAAACTGTAATTCGTTTCGGACTCCAGCCGTAACCATAGTCCGATGTTAAAATTTCAATACTTTTCAGAACCTCATCAATATTGTCGAGTGGTTCGCCCATCCCCATATAAACCACATTTGTGAGTTTTTTGTATTCCGGAAGACTCCTTATCTGATTCAGTATTTCACCTGATGAAAGCTGACCGTGAAACCCTTGTTTGCCTGTCATGCAGAAAGCACAATCCATTTTACATCCAACTTGCGAAGATACGCAAAGCGTTGCCCTGTCTTTATCGGGAATATATGCTGATTCGATATACCTGCCGCCGGAAACACGGAAAAGATATTTTTTTGTTCCGTCTGCTGATTCCTGAAAAGAGTGATGAGGTGAAAGTCCGATTGTGAAATTCTCTTTTAATACAGCTCTGGCTTTTTTTGACAGGTTGGTCATTTTATCAATGCTTTCAACATCTTTTTTATAAAGCCAGTCTGCTATCTGTTTTGCCGTAAAGCCCGGTAATCCGTATTTTCCGGTTATGTTTTTCAGTTCGTTTAAAGTTTTACCGTAAAGTGCTTCCATTGTGATGTTTTATTGATGGCAAAAGTATTAAATATAAACACCAAAAGGAAACTGATTGCTGAACTTAAAAATCATTTTACGAAATATTAATCCCGTGCAGGAATGTGAAAATCATCTTAGTGTTACTTTTTTACTTATGGTTCCTTCATTTCCTGATTTATTAATAACAGAAATACGATAATTCATTTTTATGCCATCAGGCTTATTGTAGTCTTGATAGAAATACTGAGTAGATGGTATAACGGCAATGATTTGTTTTGCTGAATAAGGGTTGAATTCCTCATCGTCAGGATATGAATATATAACGAACCATTTTATATTTTCCTTATCTGCATTATCGGTACTCCACCTTATTTTTTGTCCTTTTGTTTTTATTTTTTTTATCCTGATATCTCTGTTTTTTTCCGGATTTTTCAGAGGTGGTGTAAGGGCTATCGTAGAATAGTAATTGTGTCTTAACGAATCCTGAAGTCCCAGTAAGTTGTTTTTCAGGAATGAATACCGGAAGAATATACTTCCGTTAATGTTTGGTAATTTTCTGCCGATACGTATCTGTTCAGGAACCTGGGACGGATTATCCCAGCCTGGTTTCCCCGTGTTTATTTTATAGATACTTATTCCGGTGTAAACGGGGATGTTATAGCTGTTGTTATTCCACCATTCTGCAAGAGTTATATATCCTGCTGCAGGATGTTCCAGGTGCCAGTATATCTGAGGTGCAATATAGTCGACCCAGCCATTTTTTATCCAAGTAATGGCGTCTCCGTATAATCCGTCATAAGTTGTTACTCCAGCCTCTGTATCCGACCCGTTTTCATCAACTGATGAATTTCGCCATACTCCGAAAGGGCTTATTCCAAATGCAACCCAGGGTTTAATTCTTTTTATGGTGTTGTGTAACGAACTTACTATACGGTTTACATTGTCTCTTCTCCAATCCTCTTTGGAAGCAAACTTTGTGGTATCTCTGAAAATTGCTTCCGATATACTGTCTGGAAAATCTTCACCATTGACAGGATACGGGTAAAAATAGTCATCAAGATGAATGCCATCGATATTGTAACGATGTGTTATGTCTGCAATAATCCCGTTTATGTAATCATTAACCTCAGGTATTCCGGGATCAAGATATAATTTGCCGCCATATTCAACTATCCTTTCAGGATGTTTTAGCAGTGGATGTTTACTATCCAGATTCTCATCATTAGAAAAAGCAACTCTGAAAGGGTTAATCCAGGCATGTAGTTCTATTCCCATAGAATGCGCTTTTTCAATCCAGTACTTTAACGGATCGTAGAATGGTCTGGGGGCTGTTCCCTGAGTTCCTGATAAGTATCTTGACCAGGGTTCAATGTGTGATTTATATATGGCATCGGACGAGGGCCTGACCTGTAAAAATACAGTGTTGAATCCCAGCTCTTTTATATGCATTAATATTCTGTCTGTTTCTTTTCTTTGTTGTTGTGGTGTAAGTTCAGGACTGCTGGGCCAGTCCAGATTTTTAACGGTAGCCACCCAAATGCCTCTCATCTCAAATTTCGGATTCTGAGAATGGATTGTAACAACGGAAAAGATTATGATAAAAAACGTTAAAAATAAAGTTTTATAAAATTGCATTTCGAATTTATTATCTTTATAGTTAGTTTCCTTAAATTGCATCTGTTTGACTGATAAAAGTAAATTTTTTTATAAAAACAGACGTTATTAATTTTTATTTGAAATAATACGAATAATTTTCAACTATGATAAACAGCCTTATACGTAAGGAATTAAAAGGATCTATTCAGCGTAAAATAACGATAGGGTTTTCTTTTCTTTTGGTACTTCTATCCATCGTATCTTTTTTCGGGATACGGGGTATCAGGCATTTGAGTAAAATAAATGAAAGCACAAATGCTGTTCATGAACTTCTTGATGTTATTTATAAAGTCAGGTTAAGTGAGAAGAATCTGGTTATGAGCGAGGATACAAATCTTGTTCTCTACATAGATTCTTTGTCTACTGAGATGAATAATATATTGCTTAAAATCAATCAGAATAAAATGCATGAAAAGGCTGAACAACTTCTTGAGCCGATGCTTGAATATATTACTGATTTCAATAAAAATTATAAAATCTATATTGAACTTATCTCATCGAAAAAGAACCTGGAGTCAAAGCTGGATTCTTTTTTCTATGCTGTTGATAACATAAAAAATAATTCAGCCTTAAATGCAAAATACTGGATAAAGAACCATCCGGAAGATCCTGTCATTGTGCTTAATGATTTGAATTATATTCATTCAAATATTCTTAATGTCAGGTACAAATTGAGAGATATCGGATTGTCCACCGATTTTAAACCACTGCTTGACAGCTTATCGGAAAGTTTTGATCAGATGTATGCATTTACTTACGTTCTGGAGCGAACGGTTAAGCAGCCGGTATTAAAAAGAAAAGTTGCGATTCTTAGAAATGCCCTGCGTGAGTACGAAAAAACCATGATGAGATATGTACAACTTGTACAGGATATGATGGTGGTTGTAAAAGATTTGAGGCAGAGCGGAAAAAGGATGCAGGAAGCTGCAAGGAAGGCGGCTGATATTCAGGCTGTAGAACAGCGATACTGGAGCCAGCTTAGTTTAAACTTTCTTGTTGTCATTGTAATAATGTCAATTTTTGGTGGTGGTGCAATATTTATATTCTTTTTCAGGCGAATAGCCCTGGAAGAAAAAATAAGAGAAAACATAGAGCATGAGATTGAAGAAAACAGGCGTCTTCTTGATGATATAATAAGTAACAGTATATCGCTTATTTATGTTAAAACACTGGAGGGAAAATATTCGCTTGTAAACCAGAACTGGAAAAAGGAGATGAAAATTCCGGAAGAAACAGAAGTAACCGGGCATTATGATTATGAATTCTTTCCCAGAGAACTTGTTGATAAGTGGCGTGAAACGGATCTTAAAGTTATTCAGCATAATAAACCATTGATTTCGGAAGAGGAGTACTCAAAAGACGGTGAAACAAGATATTATCTTTCAAATAAATTTCCCATTCATGATAAAAAAGGCCGTTCTGTTGCAGTATGCGGAATGTCGACAGATATTACCGATCTGAAGAATGCATTAAAAGAGCTTGAGAAGAGCCGGGAAAATTATCGCAATATTGTTTCAAATGTTCCTGGTATTGTATACACATGCAAGTATGACGACAGTCGTACTATGCTTTTCCTTAGCAGTGGATTTGAGAAAATCACCGGATTCAGCAGGGTCAATTTTATTGACGGAATTCAGACATATACCAATCTGATAATACCGGAAGATCGCGAGAAAGTAATTGATACAATACGAAATGCGGTAAGTCGTAATCAGTCATTCGAAATTGAATACCGAATTGAAGATGCCGAAGGAAATGTAAAATGGCTTCATGAAAAGGGAATGGCAATAACCAAAGGTGATGTGACTGAAATCGTATTGCAGGGCGTGATTATTGATGTTACAGATCAAATGAATGCCATTACCGAGGTGATGGTTCGTGACCGTTTTCTTCAGGGCGTTGCCGATGCCGTACGTGAATTGCTGATAGGTAATGATACTCTTAAAGCTATTAGTAAATCGTTACGTATTGTGGGTTATAGCGCAATGGTAGATTCTGCATTTATATTCAGGAACGAAATAAGCGAAGGTAATGAAACCCTATATACCTCACACTTGTTCGAGTGGCATAAAAATTCAATTGAGCCGGTTAAACGCAATAAATTAAAACATATAAGTTATGAGGATATTTCTTCACGCTGGTATTTTACACTGAAAGATAAAAATTTGATTAGCGGGAACAGGGATGAGTTTGAGGAAGATGAACAAAACCTGTTTGAGTGGCTTGAACTTGAAAGCATGTTGTTGGTGCCAATTTTTACCAGAGACAACTTCTGGGGTTTTATAGGATTCGGACGCGAAGGACAAAAAATGGAGTGGGTAGATTCTCATAAGGCAATATTTAAGGCTTATGCAGTTACTCTTGGAATTATTATAGCAAAAGAGATGGATGCTGCATTGTTGAAAGAAGCAAAAGAATCGGCAGAAGCAGCAACCAGAATGAAGAGTGATTTTCTGGCTCGTATGAGTCACGAAATACGTACTCCTATGAATGCTATTGTGGGATGGACACACCTTGCCATTGAGAAAAGCAGGGATGATACAAATATTGAATACCTGAAGCGTGTTCAGTCTGGTGCAAAATCTCTTCTGGGCATAATAAATGATATACTAGATTTTTCTAAAATAGAAGCAGGTAAGCTTACGATTGAAGAAATTCCGTTTGATCTTGAGAAGGTTTTCTCCGACATGAGTGATATGGTTTCGTACCGGGCTTTTAAGAAAGGAATAGAGTATGTATACAATATTCATCCCGATGTGCCATTGAATGTTATTGGCGATCCGCTCAGGGTAGGCCAGATATTGATAAATCTTGTAAATAATGCTGTTAAGTTTACCGACGAAGGTTATGTTATGGCATCTGTGAGGGTGAATTCGATTAAAGGTGATGTTGCCGAATTATTGTTTGAAGTAAAAGATACAGGAATAGGAATTAAACCGGAACAGCAGAAGGCTCTGTTCGAATCGTTTACCCAGGCAGATGTTTCAACAACCAGAAAATTCGGAGGAACAGGGCTTGGTCTGGCTATATGTAAAAGGCTTACAGATCTTATGGGCGGTAAGATATGGGTGGAAAGTGAATATGGGGTAGGAAGTAAGTTCAGTTTTATTATACCACTGAAGGTACAGCCGGAACAAAAACGGGATAAGCTTGAATTGCCCGAAGGAATAAAAAATAATCGGGTTTTGGTTGCTTTATTCAATTCCGAAACGAAGAAAACACTAATGGAAATGCTTACCAGGTTTGGCTTTGTTCAGGAGTGTGTGGATACTCCCGACGAAGCAAAGAATAAACTTGAAGTATCGGAAAATACAGGCAAATATACTTTTGTTATTATTGATTGGCCGGTTGAAAACCCTACTACCGAAGCACAGGTTGTTGATTTAGTTAAATCAAACAGAAAACGTAAAATACCGTTTATATTATCTTTTTCGGCATTTTACGAGAGTAAAAAACTTGATTCTCTATTGAAAAAAAGCGGGGTGTGGCAATTAAACAAGCCTTTTAACTACTCAACACTTTATGATACCATTATGCTGGTTTATGGTATGGACGGAACCCGGCCGACATTATATAAACACTCTTTGTCTCATTATCTTAACGAACTTAAAAGCCTTAAAAATGTAAAAGTTCTGCTGGTTGAAGACAATGAGGCAAACAGAATGATTGGTGTAGAAATGTTAGGACTGGGAAATGTTAGTGTAGATGTTGCTGAAAACGGGAAAGTTGCCGTTGAGAAAATTAGTAAACCAGGCGGGACCGATGCATACGATTTGGTGTTGATGGATATTCAGATGCCGGTGATGGACGGATATCAGGCTGCCAAGCAAATCAGTAAAATTGCGGGAGCAGAAAAACTGCCGGTTGTAGCTCTTACTGCTGACACCGTTGGTGATGCAAAACAAAAATACCTGAGTGTGGGTATGGTCGATATGCTCTCAAAACCTATTGAACCGGATGAACTTTACCGAAAAGTTGTAAAGTGGGTTAAGTATAAACGAGAGATTGAAAGAGAATCATCAGAACCGGCTGATGCTAATGCGGGAAATGAAACAAAAGTTATAGGTGCTGAACAGGAAAACGCTGAAGATAATATAAAAATAAAAGGTCTGGATGTAGAAACCGGAATAAAGCGATTTGCAAACAGGTGGGACTTTTATAAACGCTTACTGGAGCGATTCTATTCCGATCATGTTGTATTTTATGATAAACTGAAAGAGGAACTTGAAGAAGGTGATAAAGAGAAAATCTCAAGAATGCTTCACTCTTTTAAAGGAATTACGGGGTCTGTTGCTGCTGAAAAGCTGTATCCTCTTGCAATAGAACTTGAGGATGCTTTTAATTCAGGAAAAGATACATTTGAAGAGCTTTTGGAAAGAGCAATGAAAGAGCTGGATGAACTCCTGAATGAATTGAAAATTAATAAATATCTAGATATAAAATAATATAGAATGTTTTATACAGGAGTTACAGTATTCAGAAGAACATTATTAGCATTACTTTACGTTATCCCTGTTGTATTGTTTTTATCGTGTGATGAAAATAAGGATAATTCTTCTACAGGTGTGCCGATGATCGATCTCAGGTTCAATGGATTGGTGGAAAACAAAGGGATGGCAGATCTGAATATCCGTGTTGATAGCAATGCCGTATTTTCTGAAGGATTAAGCGACTCATGCCTTGATATTTCCGGAGATGCAAAAGTGAGAATGCCGGTGGTGATATCATGTGCCGAGAATATTGAACCCGGCGATTACAGAGAGTTTACCACGGAGATATGGATAAAAAAAACAAAAGGTGATAACGAACACTATGTAATTGCTGCATGTAAAAAGGAAAGCGGTAACTCATATGTGGGATGGGAGATTACAACCGAATGTAACGGAAACTGGGCTTTGACATTTTCCGACGGAAGAACTAGCAGAAGATATAAACCGGCCGGAAATAAAAATAGCATTGACGACGGTAAATGGCACCAGATAGTTTTTTCTTATTCCGGTAAGAGAAAAGAGATAAAAATTTATTTCGACGGTAAGACTGGGGCTTTGTTTTCGTTAAATGGGATTGATAATACATGTAGACGGCCGGAGTTTTATTTAGGTGCCGATCCATTGAAAAAAGATTTTGAGATGGAGGCATTTAACGGATATATTGATGCTTTCAGAGTATGGGCAAGAACATTGGCTGATGATGAAATAAGCAATTTGTATTATACCAGAACAGGAGTTAATACAAAGAATAAACTTAAACCGGAAGAGAAGCTTACTGTAATGACCTGGAATATCTGGCATGGTGGAAAACACAAAGGAAAGTATGTGGGAGTACAACGAGTTGCTGATATTATCAGAGATAACGGAGCTGATGTTGTATTGTTGCAGGAGACCGACGGCTCAGGCGAAATGTTGGCAGATGAACTGAACTTTTATTTATTTTCAAGGTCCGACGGTTTAAGTGTTTTGAGTAAATATCCGTTTATTCATAGTTATGATATTTATGACCCTGAGGTTTTCGGATGCGTAAAAGTAAACCTGGGCGATGGTAACGAAGTTCTGTTTTGTCCTGTTCAGCTCGATAACCTGCCAAATATTACAGCATACATAAAGACCGGAAATGCAGTTCCTGATTCAATAGTTGAGCGGGAATGGGCTACAAGAGGAACACAAATGAGATTTATTCTTGGCGAACTCTCATCATTTTCATCAAATAAAAATAAATCGATAATAGTTGCCGGTGATTTCAATACCGGTTCACATCTTGACTGGACAGAGAAAACCAAAGACCGGCATTACGGACTGGTTATTGATTTCCCTGTCAGCAAACTTATGGAAGCACACGGCTATATTGATACCTACAGAGCAATTCATCAGGATGAAAGAAACTGGCCGGGATACACATGGTCTCCGTATTTTAAAAATACTTTACCGGACAGGATTGATTATATTTATAGTAAAGGCGATCTGCTTAGTCCTGTTTCGAGTTATGTTGTTGCTTTTTATGCAAAAGGATTCCCGTCGAGTCATGCAGCTGTTGTAACGGAGTTTTTTCTGAAAAAATAAAAAAGCAGATAGGGGATTTGCAGCCAATGACTGTCCTTAATTAAACACATCAATCTATGACAAGGAAAACCGGCCGGGATTCGGAAGATAAAGAGTTGATAAAGAGGTTTGCGGAAGGGGATGAAGATGCTTTTAAAAGAATCTTTAAAAAGTATTATACCCCAATGGTTCTTTTTGCATCAGGTTATCTGCATGATAAAGACAGGGCAGAAAGTATAGTTCAGGATGTGTTTGTTGCACTTTGGGATAAACGATTTGTAAGTGTTATAGGCTCTGTTAAAGGATATCTTGTTGTGGCCGTCAGAAATAAATGTCATAATGAACTGAAGCGTCAGGGTATTATGAAAAAATATGAAAAAAGTTTTGAAGAAGAGCCTTATGTGTTGCCTGAGTATCCGGATGGCGAATATATGAAAAGAATAACTGCAGCGATTGAAGAATTGCCGCCCAAACGCAGGGAAATATTTAAACTGAACAGAATTGAAGGGTTAAGATATAAGGAAATAGCCAAAGAGCTTTCGATATCTCCTAAAACCGTGGAAGTTCAGATAGGACAGGCTTTGAAGTTTCTTCGGGAACGACTAATGCCGTTAAAAAAGCAACTTCTTGGATGAAAATATAAAAGAGAGTACAAATTATGGAATCAGAAGTTAAAGAAGAATATATCTGGACACTTATAGCTAAGTGTGCTGCCGGAGAATGCAATGAAAAGGAATTGATAATGCTGAACAAATGGAAAAACGAGCATCCGGAAAATTCTGAATTTTACAATGAAACAGTTTCCGTTTTTAAGAATGCAGGTATGGCAATTAATTTTGATGATATAGATGAAGATGTAGCCTGGCAAAAGATAAAAGGACGCATTGATGCCAGAAAAAAGAAAGTGAAGCGCCTGAACCTTTCGGTAAGAGTTGCTGCTGCTGTTGTGCTTTTACTGGGATTCGCATTATCAGTTGCAATATGGCAAAAAAACAGGCCTGAAATGAATAAGGTAATTGCCGGTGCAGGCGAGGTAGTTACTTTTACCCTTCCCGACGGTAGTCAAGTAACTCTTAACAGTGGTAGTGAACTTACTTATCCGTATGTATTTAATGAACATAAACGTGAAACTTATCTTAAAGGAGAAGCTTTTTTCTCAGTCGTTCCGGGAAAAGATAAACCCTTTATTGTTAATGGCGGCGGATTTAAAGTTGAAGTAGTCGGAACCGAATTTAATATTAACGCCCGGAATGATGATGCAGAGGTGTTTGTGAAGTCTGGGATTGTAAAAGTCGAAACCGGAAAAAACAGGGTCGTGCTTACAAAAGGCGAATCTGCACTACTTCATCCTGACCAAAATTATCTGAAGAAAAACAATAAACCGGATATTAATGTAATAGCATGGAAAACAGGACGAATCATTTTTGATAATACCCCGTTGCACGAGGCTTTTAAGACAATAGAAAATACATACGATATTAATGTGGAAGTAGAAGATAGCTCAATGTTGAAAAACAGAATAATAAATGCTAATTTCGAAAAACAAACCGCTGAGTTTATATTGAATACTATTTGTGATACCTACCATTTCAGACTGGCAAAAAAAGATGGTGGGTATATGATTAAATATAATACAGCTAATGTAGATTAAAAACAAAACTATATACTTATATTCAATAACCTTTTGGATGTGGAAAAAACTGAGGATACTGTCCCTCCTGACATTTTTTAGTGTTTGTCTTTTTGCCCAGACCAAACATGCAACAATCTCTGTTGATTATGAGAATATATCTGTAGCTGATTTAATCGATTCTGTAAGAAAGATTGCCGGTTTAAGAGTTGCATATGATGTAAGAATTATTCCCGTTGATTCGGTAGTAACGGTTAAAACAGAATCCGAATCACCAGTCGGGATACTTAGTTCTGTTTTAAAAAATAATAATGTTGAGATTCTTAATGAGCATGGCCAGGTAATAATCAGGAAAAAAGAGGAACAGGAATATTTTAAAATTCATGGAAAAGTTTCTGATGAAAGTGGCAATCCCTTGCCATGGGTGAATATAAGTTTAAAGAATGTACCACTCGGAACTATAACTAACAGGACAGGCGAATATGAAATATTAATTCCCGGTAAGTATAGTGGTGATTCATTGTTTTATTCCTCGTTGGGATACAAAACGACAGGTGTACCTGTACGTATTGAAGATACTGTTATAAATATTAATCTTCAACATACTTCCATTAAATTGCCTGAGGTGGTTATAAAGTATAAAAAGGCAGATGATATAATAAAAAAGTTTATTGAAAACCGTGATGAGAATTATTTTGAAAAGAAGGTTCTGTTTACGGCTTTTTTCCGCGAAACCATAAAGCAGGATAATAAATATGTTAATGTGTCCGAAGCAGTTCTGAATATATTGAAGTATCCATATGATACGCCTGAAAAAATGGAATATGTCAAGTTTGTAAAAGGACGTAAATATAACAACGTGAACCAGATGAAATATGTTAATCTGCGTCTCGAAGGCGGCCCTTACTATTTTTCACGAATAGATGTGGCAAGGTATCTGGATTTTTTCCCCGATAAAAATGGGTTCAGTGCTTATCGTTATAAACTGAAAGGATTGGATTATGAATATAACCGACTGGTTTATGTAGTGGAATTTGAACCGGATATAAATACGCAGGAGATTATGTATTCGGGAGTATTACGTTTTGATTCAAAGTCCTTTGCGCTTGTGAGTGCCAGTTTTGAGCTTTCAAAAAACTCTTTACGTAAAAGCAGAAAGTATATTGTTCGTAAAGAGTCAGGACATATAAAAGCATTTCCGTTTTATGCGGGATATTCGGTAAGTTACCGGCCGTTTAACGATAAATGGGTATTAAAGAAAGTGATAGGTGAACTGAAGATTCGGATAGCAGATAAAAAAAGCAAAAAAACATCTGTTTTTTCGGCACTGTCGGAAATGCTTTTTAGTGATTTCTCGGATGCTGGCAAAATAAGGTTTAAGACATCGGAATTGTATCGGTTTAATTATATTCTTTCGGAACAGATAAATTCATATGATTCTGATTTCTGGGAAAGCTATAATGTGATAAAACCGGATGAGGATCTGGAAAATGTGTTTAAAAAGGGAGCATCAGAATAAAAAAAAGGATGTCCAATAAGTTGTCATTGCAAGAGTCAGCGCCCACTTTGTGATAAAATGAAACTATTAAAGACTGTTTTATTTTTGGACATCCTTCAGGAAAATATATATTGGTCATTGAAAATCAGGCACAGTGAGATTGAAGATAATCAATCGTGTCTTTTACAGAAACCAGTCTGGGTAGTTCCTTATTATCGATATTTACATTGAAGTTGGTTTCAAGATAATACAGGAAACACGTCATGTCATTTTCATCAATAAAAAGATCTTCGTTTAATCTGGCATTCTCATCTATCAATTCTTTAGGCACACCGGTTTTTCTGAAGACCCGGTATAGTCTTTTCCTTATTATTGTGCTTTCCATGATGTTTTTTTTATTTTGTTTTAGTCCTATGACAAATGAAATACCTTTTATACCTATTCATAGAATCATAAAATGTGTTAAATTGCAACAATTATATAATGTTTAAAAATAAAGGACAAAAAGCTCATTGAGATTACTATAATACTACAGATGAACAGAAGGAGACAAATACTTTTATTTTTCGCAATGTTTTTTTCATTATTCAGTGCTCTGGGCCAGAAAGATTCAGTTTCAAAAAAACTTATTGATAATATTGATACGCTGCGTTTCGCAAAAGTCAGCTTTGGGGCGTTTAAAATAGCACCTTATATTGCTCCCATATATTCCCCCGAAACCAATTTTATGCTTTCAGGAGGCGGACTTTTAAGTTTTAAGGTTCAGAAACATGATTCAAAACTGAACTATTCGTCAATACCTTTTTCTTTTGGATATTCTATTTCAGGTGCTATCGATATAGTTATTAATCATGAAGTATTCTGGGTAGAGGATAGAATGCGGCTGATAGGAGAGTTTCAGTATAAAAACAGAACT
>JAADEM010000024.1 GCA_013153405.1 Chlorobiota bacterium | reverse complement strand
TTTTAATTTCTCGGCAAAGTTATATGCCGGTTTTTCATCATCGGGATTAAATTTCACGTTGCCTCCCTTGGTTATAAAATCATATCCGCCTTTAAAAAACTTGTTGCCATCATAACCAAGTTCACTGAACATAAGATATAAATCAACAACATCCTCATTGCCTTTCCCATAAATTATATTTGTTACATTATCAGAATTGAAAAGATACTCATATCTGGAATTAAAAGCATCATGAAGAGGTACATTAACAGCATTTTTAATATGCCCGTTAATATACAAATCTGGTGTTCTGATATCTATAAACCTGTATTTCCCATCAGTAGCTTTCATTAACGCAAGCATCTCTTCAGCAGAAACAAAACCTTCACCATTTAAATAATTCACAAGCAATTCATCAGGAGTTACTACATATTTTCTGATATTTCCTTTTTCGCAAGATGAAAATATTCCAATTAACATCATTGCTATCAAAATTTTTATACTATTCATTTTCTTTTCTTTAATCTTCATTAACTGCAACCACCCTCTACCTCTTTCTTTTTATGCTTAATAATAGGGATGCGAACTTTTGGTTTCGGTGCTGATTCTTCTTCTATTCCGCCTCCTACACCAAAATACACTCTGGCTCCTTTACGAAACTGATACAATTCGTCTGCTTCCTTATCGTAAGGTCCTGTAGGAGGTTTAGCCAGTATAATTGTTTCGAACCAGTTGTTAAGGCCTCCTTTCAATATTGTCAGATTCTTATATCCCAAACGTGTAAGAATATTCCAGGCAATCTGGGCATCTGAAGTTCCGTTCGAGAATATAACAGTATTAAGTACATCCTGATCGAAATATGCGAGATTATCTTTTTTAAGAATATCCTTCAGAGGTATGTTAATCGCTCCGGAAAGTGTATAATTTTCATACTCCTTAGTGTCCCTCACATCAACAATCTGCAGCAGCGGATCTCCGTTAATAATTCTTTCGGTAAGCTCATCAGCAGATATATCTCTGTGTTTCTGAAGCATCAGCTCATGAAGTTTACCTGGAGGTATTTCTCCTTTTTCAGGTGTATTTTTTCCCGAAAAGAAAAGCCAGACACTACCAAGCAATAATCCGATAATTACTATTTTATCTGTCGTTCTCATTACTCAATTTTTTATCATTAGACCTAAAGCCCTAATTCTTCAATATTCTCAACCGGATTCTTTGAATTTACCTTTTGCTGTATCTTATTAGCTACAATAAAAGCAACAACAGCAAATACTGTAACAATAAAAATAAACAGTTCGTCAGAAATTCCCAGTTCAGCCGCAATATTTGCTTTCCCAAGACCACCTGAATTTCTCAGTTTCTCAAACAACGGCTCATATGTAAATCCATAACCAAGTATCCCGATAAAGGCACCTATTACAAAATATATTCCGTCAATTTTTCCGGTAAATGCCGCACAAACACTTGTTCCAGGGCAAAAACCTCCAATAATAAATCCCAGTCCCATGATAATTCCGGCAATTGTTGTAGGTATCCAGAATGTTTTAGGGTAAAATGTAAGTTCAATATCCATCAAACCATAATTATCAAGAAGGAATAAACCGATAGCTCCGGTCAGTGCCGCCGTGAAAAACACTTTTAGTACAACAAAATCATAACCGTAAAAAACACCTGCAAGCTTTCTGGTATTGGTAAAACCACCGGCCTCAAGGCCTATACCGAAACCGATACCAATAAAAAGAGCTATTAAAAGGTTCAACGGTTCACTGATTAATCCCTGCGGATATAAAGGTCCCATAATATATCTGTTTTTTTAAATCCATAATTTTCTGAAGAAATAAGCAAAGAGGTAACCACCTCCAAATACTGCTGCCAGTCCAATGTAACCCGACAATGCATTAACCGCCATGCCCGACATTATCAGACCTGACGTACAACCACGCCCCAACTGAGATCCTACTCCCCAAAGAATTCCTCCTGCAAGAGCTGCTATCAACCTCGTTCTGTTTGTGATTTTAGGTGATTTGCCCACTTTCATGCTCAAACGACCATAGTAAGCAGCTGATAACAATGCTCCCAGAATTACTCCTATAACTTCAAATACAAGCCAGGAGTTGAGTGGTGATTTACCATTCTCCACCGAAGGGGCAAAATAGGCAGCTTCATGAGTGTATTCGGGTGCTACGGTATTAACAGCAGCAATGGCAACCTTTTTAAGTGCCCCACTGCCTCCCAGTCCTTCACCTGAGAAATAGTACGCAGCTATCAGCATCAGGCCGATTAGAAAACCTGCAAGATACGGATTCATGTATTTATTACTTCTGTCTTCTTTCATCACTAATATGTTTGAATGCTTTTAATATAAATACCTCGTTATCTGACCTGCATCAACCATGATAAACCTGAAAATAAGTCCACCAAGCAAAATCAGGAATGCGGGAATAAATACCGGCACTTTATAGCCAAACAACTCCATTATCTCGAGTAAAGCCGGCACTACCAGTCCTGCAGTGAAAAACACACCC
Organism: Chlorobiota bacterium; assembly: GCA_013153405.1. GTDB lineage: Bacteria > Bacteroidota > Bacteroidia > Bacteroidales > Marinilabiliaceae > JAADEM01. Next base: position 15,172 of record JAADEM010000024.1, on the reverse strand, counting down.
CAGAATACAGCTGTAAACTCACCTCCGAGGAACATTGCTGCAGCCTGCTGTTGTACCTGTGTACTGGCATTAAATCCCATGAACATATGGATAATTAAAAATATCTCAATCCCAACAAGCATTAAATCAAAACGACTAAACTGCTTTTGCTCAAAATGATGACGAGACATCCACATTACAGCTGCTGCTCCTGTTGATAATCCTGAAACAAGAAATAAAGGACCTAATATCGAAGTGTTCCATAGCGGACGGGCATTAAATGCCGACAACAAAATACCGGTATATACACCCAGAATTATCGACATGAAAAACAGAGCCCAGGCTATTGCCATCTGATATTTTCTGGCAAGGTCCATTGCCCATTTCAGAATACTGACATTTTCAAGCAGGTTATCAATCCATTTTAATATGGCAGTTATCCTCGGTGATCCAAATTGGAAATATTTAATCATATCTTTTATATAGATTAACGGCCATACAATCGAAAGCGGCATGATAACGCCAAGGGTCCAGGCACCCCACGACATGGGTGACTCAAGACGAAATGCCGTAAACAGACGCCAGAAATACGGAGTATGCTTAAGGTCAAGAATGAGAGCTATCAGCCCAATTGCAATTGCAAATGGTGCAATCACCGGAGCTATCTTAACCGCCGTAGGATATTTGTCTGTTTTGCCCGAAACATAAAAATATGTAGCAAAGAAAATAAGCCCGGCTGCAAGTCCACCTAAAAACAGATACAACGGAATATGCCAGTGCCATACATGCAATACCGGATCAATATTGGGTATATTTCTGCCGCTAACAAATAATTCTTCTTTCATTTTTCACTGTTTTTAGATTAAGAAATAAACTTGCGGTTGTGTACCTGCTTCCGGAACAAGCGTCTTCCATTTACGCTCTCTCAAAAGTACTGAAATAGGCGACTGAGGATCATCAAGATCACCGAATGTAAGACTATGTGTCGGACATACTGACACACAGGCTGTGTCAAGCCCCTCGGCAACGCGATGGTCACAAAAAGTGCATTTATCAACGTATCCGTCAGGATGAAAGTAACGGGCATCGTACGGGCAGGCCTGAATACAAGCTCCGCAACCGATACACTCATCATGGGTTACCTTGACTATTCCTCCTTCAATTACATGACTTGCTCCTGTAGGACAGGTTCTTACACAAGGGGTGTTTTCACAGTGGTTACATCTTTCCGAGCGGATCTCCATTTCAAGCTGAGGATAAGTACCCTCAACATTTTCTACAATCCAATCCCTGCAAAATCCGATAGGAACATTATTCTCGGTTTGACAAGCAACTACACAGTCGCTGCATCCGACACATTTAGCTGTGTCCATTGCCATTGCATATCTCATGACTTAACCTCCTTTATTTCAGGTTTAGATGTTAAAAAGGTAACAAAATTTCCTCTCATTCCGGTACCTCCCATTATCGGATCCATCATTACATTTGTAATAAGGCGTGAATCACTTGCCCCTTTACCATAAGCACGAGATAAACCCTTTTTGTAATGTCCGAACCCATGAACCATATATACAGAATCCCAACGTATTCGTTCTGTTACTCTTACTTTTATCGGAAATTCTGAAATAACTCCATCCTGATTCTTCAAGTATATCTCCTGTCCATTGTCCAATCCCCATGTTTTTGCAACTTTGGGGTTTATCCATACAACATTGGTATCCATAAGATCAGAAAGATTCGGGTTATTAATTGTTCGGGTAAAAGTATGCATTGGGGCACGTCCATATATAAGGCGGTAGAACCCTTCCGGAGGCTCAGGGTGTGCTGTATATTTTGGCATAGGATCAAAACCATATGATTCAAGGGTTGTGGAATACAATTCAATCTTTCCTGTATTCGTGAAAAATTCGATATCTTCTCCATCTGCAAAATAAAGATCATTATATGGCCTTTTAAGTTTCTTAACCCCTATTCTTTGCATTTCTTCAAGGGAGGAACCTATCTTCTTAAGTTGCCAGTCAAGCTCTTCTTCGAGTGAATCAAAAGGGAAATACTCGCTTTTACCCATTTTATCAGCTAAATGCTTTGCAATCCACCAGGCCGATTTGGTATTATATTTAGGCTCAACTGCCGGCATCCTTAAAGCTATGGTAGGCTCTCGATGTTGAGAAGCTCTTATTGTGTCATATCTTTCAAGGTATGTACATTCAGGTAATACAACATCAGCATATCCTGTAATTTCCATCGGCATAGTATCAACTACAACTATAAACTCCAGGTTTTTAATTGCTTCTAATGTTTTTCTGCTATCAGGCAGTGTTTCTATTAAGTTTGTTCCGTTTACAATCCATGCTTTAATGGAACAATCACGGGTAACCGAAGGAATTGTTGCATCACAAACCCCATTGGCTAACGCTAAATCGGCAAGATCATATTTTCCACCCATAGCATCCTTCCACGAGCGTTCAACTTCAGGGTAAGGAGGATGTGGATAAGACGGCAACTTGGCTTTATCAGGTTTATAAAAACCACCCTTTCTTCCCCATGATCCCAGCAATGCATTTAAAATCGCAACAGCCCTTAGACGCTGAGTATCGTCACCATACCATGTAACATGTCTTCCAGGATGAATTATAACTGCGGGCGATGCTTTACCCATCTCTCTTGCAGTTTCTCTTATAACATTTGGTGGTATTGTAGTAATCCCATAAGCCCATTCAGGAGTTTTACCTTTAACATGCTCTTTTAGCTGGTCAAAACCATATGTATATTTTTTAACATACTCCTTATCATATAATTCTTCTTCGATTATAACATTCATCCATGCAAGCAAAAGAGCCAAATCTGTAGCCGGTTTTATAGGCAACCAATATTTTGATTTACTTGCAGCAGTTGAATAGCGTGGATCAACAGTAATAATCGTTGCTCCTCTGTCAATTGCCTGAGACATCTCCTGTACCTGTCCGTTATGCATGTTCTCTCCTATATGAGAACCTATCAAAACCAGACAATCAGTATTTTTTATATCCGTTGGCTCTGGCGAACTGAGTCCTTCACCAAAAGTTGCAATAAAACCTACCTCCCTAGGCCCCCGACATTGTGCATATGAAGGTGCTGCAATATTATGTGAACCTAATGCCTTAATTAGATTGCCAAAATATTTACCTCCGGAACCGTGAGTAAATAATGCAATACATTCAGCACCATGCTCATCTATCACTTTTTGTAATCCTCTTGCTACTACATCCAAAGCTTCATCCCACGAGGCTTCCCGATATGTCTGATTCCCATAATCATCTGTAACTCTAATCAAAGGAGTTTTAAGCCTGTCTTCATCATGATACATTCCAACACCTCCGGTACCTCGCGGACAGAAACGGCCGTTACTGTTCGGATCATCCGAATTTCCAATAATCTTTTGAACATCTCCTTTCTCATCTTTATAAACCCAACCTGCACATTTCCAAAAGCAAACTTCACAATAAGTCGGTGTTCTTTTAAAATCCGAAGGAAGCCTAAACGGTCCTTTCGATTCATTTTTCTTCAGCATTGAATTATCAGCAAATAAATATTTACTACCAACTGCAACTCCAGTTGCACCTAGTGCTGAAATTTTAATAAAATCCCGTCTGCTTTTTACCATTGAATTATTGTATTAATATTTTCAGAATACAATGTATTTATTTATTTAATTTTTTAAAAATGTACAGATTTAGACATCCAAATACCTAAATATTTAAATCTAATCATTTATTCTGATTTACAGAGTTTTACCTTTAACAATGTTGATGTAACAAAGTGTTAATTTATATTTAATCAAAATTAAAAGAAGGAGCTTTCAGTTGTTAAAATCAGACAGATAATTAAAATTTCTGAACATCAACGGATAGCGTTGCAGCAACAAATCGAAATTTACAAACCTGGTATCATAACCTTCCAGTAACGTTTTAAGTTTATAAGTTCTTTTTTTCAGACCGGACTCCAATGCATTCAGAAATTCTTTTTGATAAATACCGAAAAGTGGTTCAATCCCGTTTTTGTGAACAGGAATATAGTTGCTTGCACTTGTAACATTATTAATCAACAGCTCTACAGCTTCCTTTTTTAAAAAGGGCATATCACATGAAACAATAATATTAAAATCATTTTCGGAAGATTTAAGAGCTGTTAGTATTCCTCCTGCAGGTCCGACATCTTTAATCTCATCATATATTACCGGAAAACCGAATTTTTCATATTCAGAATTATTGGCACTTATAAGAATATTATCACAAAAAGGGGCAATAAGCTCCAATGCATATGAAACCAACTGCTTCCCATCGTAACAGAGCAGCCCCTTATCACTTCCTACTCTGCTGCTTTTTCCTCCGGCAAGTATAATTCCTGTAAGTTCCATAAAACAAATATACAGCTTATACTTTAACCATATTTAATGCCGGAGGTCTAAAATTAAATTCCGCTGATTTATACTGACAAATAATTATTTCAGGTTTAACAAATTGGCAGTGTTATTCTCAGGTGCATAAAATTTACTATTTTTGGAGAAGACAAAAAACAGGAACAGATGCCAAAATCACTCGTAAACCCCAATGCGTCATTCGGCAGTGTAGCTGTATTTATGACAGCAATATCCACTATCCTGGGAGCTATTTTGTTCCTACGGTTCGGATATGCAGTAGCCAACGTTGGGTTAAGCGGAGTTTTGGCAATTATTGTAATCGGGCATCTTGTAACTATTCCCACAGCCCTTGCTGTAGCTGAGATTGCAACCAATCAACGTGTTTTGGGAGGTGGGGCTTACTATATTATTTCCCGTTCGTTCGGATTAAATATAGGAGGAGCGATTGGGATTGCTCTTTATCTGTCACAAGCAATAAGTGTAGCATTTTATATCATTGCATTCAGTGAGGCTTTCGATCCTGTTATTGCACATTACAGCGATGTTATAAGTATGAGCCCGGTACTCATTAAGCGTATCATAGCTCTGGTAACCATGACAATTTTATCAGCAATAGTTATGCTGCGTGGCACTAATATGGGGATGAAAGCTCTGTATTTTGTTGTTGCATTACTTTTTATCTCTATCATATTTTTTCTGCTCGGAAAGCCAATAGATGACAATATTGAACTCTCGTTTACAAAAACCATAGACAATCCCGATTCATTCTTTTATGTTTTTACCATAATCTTTCCTGCATTTACAGGAATGGCAGCGGGACTTGGACTTTCAGGCGACCTTAAAGATCCTAAAAAAGCGATTCCCAGAGGCACGCTTCTGGCAACATTAACAGGAATGATAATTTATGTTCTGGTTGCATTTAAGCTGGCTTCCAGTGCAACCCCTGAGATGATGGCCGAAGATCAGCTGATAATGTCCAGAATTGCCATTTGGGGCCCTATCATTCCTATAGGTCTGGCTGCAGCGGCGTTATCGTCTGCAATTGGCTCCATTTTAGTTGCTCCCAGAACTCTTCAGGCTATCGGTTACGATGCCATATTACCGACCAAAAGCCTGAACAACTGGCTGGCCAAAGGAAAACCGAATGACAATGAACCTGTAAACAGCGCTATCGTTACCATTATAATTGCCTTCTTTTTCATTTCAATAGGAGATATCGATTTTGTAGCTCAAATTATCTCCATGTTTTTTATGGTTACCTATGGGGCCATATGCCTCATCTCGTTTCTCGAACATTTTGCAGCAGATCCTTCATACAGGCCCACTTTTAAACAGAATAAATGGTATTATTCACTGTTAGGCGCAATATTGTCGTTCTGGCTTATGTTCAAGATGAACTGGCCTTATGCTCTGCTGTCTGTTTTCATAATGGGAATCATTTATCTTATGGTAACCCGGTACCGGGCTGAAAAGCAAGGATTAGGAAAATTGTTTAAAGGTGTAATATTTCAGCTTAGCCGCCAGATTCAGATATTTGTTCAACGTGCCAACAAAGAAGATCAGGAATACAACTGGAGACCTTTCGTGATATGTGTTTCTGAAGATTCATTCAAGCGAAAATCAGCTTTTGATCTTTTACGATGGATTTCTCACAAACATGGTTTCGGAACATATATTCATTTCATAAAAGGATATCTGAACAAAGAAACATACAGAGAATCACAGGAAGTACTCGAACGACTAATCAAAATGGCCGAAGGAAGTGACAGCAGGGTTTACCTTGACACCATTATTTCGCCATCATACACCTCGGCTATTGCTCAGGTCATTCAGCTTTCGGGTATATCGGGCAAGGGTAATAACCTTATTCTTTTTGAGTTCTTTCGTAATCAGCCTGAGCCTCTGACACATGCTATCGAAAACTATTCTCTTTTTGAGGCAACCGGATTTGATGTATGCATACTTAATACCGGTGAAAGAGGATTCGGTTTCCATCTGGAAATACATGTTTGGATTACATCGGACGATTTCAGAAATGCCAACCTGATGATATTACTGGCATATATTATCTCCGGTCATCCGGACTGGAAAAAAGGTGTAATAAAAATATTTGCAATGTTCCCTCAGGATCAGATAGACAGACAGCGCGAAAAATTACTTAATCTGATTAAAACAGGCAGGTTGCCTATATCTCCTGGAAACATTACATTCATACCTGCTCCTGAAAATTCATCTACAAAAGAATTCATAATGGATAAAAGCCGTGATGCCGACCTTACCATAGTAGGTTTTTCGCCTCAGAAAATAAAAGAAAACATGAATGAAATTATTGATTACGGGGACATGGGAAATATTCTTTTTGTTAATACATACCAGAAAAAGAAAATAGACTGACATTGAAATAAAAAAGCAATTTACGAAAGGAAAAAAACACTGAGGAAACACAATAAAACAAAAAACAGATGAAGCAAAAGGCTGAACAAAAAAATAAAAGCAACACAATAGAATATTTAAACAATTTTTTGAGGCAAAACGAAAAAGCTCTCCTTTTTATCTCCTTAGGTTTGTCTGTTTTGTTCGGTTTGCTCCTTTTCAATCTCAGAATAAGTGAAGGTGGCGACGACAGCACGTATATCATCCGGGCCTACGATCTGATAAAAGAGGGAAAATATCCTTCATACCAGGGACCGTTGTACCCAATGTTTCTTTCTGTTATTATTGCATTAACAGGTATAAAAATAGGAATACTTAAATTTACTTCCCTGCTGTTTATGGCAGCTTTCTTTATTTTGTTTCACAGGGCTTTCAGGCAAAGAGTTGAGCCGATAGTACTTTATCCTGTACTTTTATTTCTTTCAGTCAATTCTTATCTGTTGTATTTTGCAAGCCAGACATACTCTGAAGCAATGTTTCTTGCCGAACTGGCCGGCTTCTTCCTTGTTTTTTTCAAACACATCGATCATGAAGATAAAAGCCTTAAAGATAGCAGAAAAGCCCTAATGATTATTGCAACAGGCGCACTTATACTTACCCTTACCAGAACTATTGGATTGGGAGTTGTAATAGCTGTTACTTTATATTTTGTTTTAAACAAAGAGTATAAAAAAGCCGGAATCTTTATCGCCTTTTTTATTGCTTTTCTGGGTATCTGGCTGATGCTGAAAGGTGCTGTGTGGGGATTTGAATCGAGTCAGGGCTCAAGTCAGGCAACAAGTCTGATTTACAAAAACCCCTACGATTTTTCTCAAGGAAAAGAAACTTTCACCGGTTACCTGGGACGATTTGTGGACAATTCAAATCTTTATATTTCAAAGCACTTTCTGAAGATACTCGGATTCCGAAGTGCAAATTCAATTAAATACAACTCTCTTTATACCGTAATATTTTATCTGTTTTTCATATTTACTTTCATTACAATATTCAAGAAAAACAGATATCTCCTGTTTACAGGAATATTTATTATCGTTTTTACAGGAATAACTTTTATATCATTACAAAAAATATGGGATCAGTACCGCCTTATAATTCCTATTGTTCCCTTTACGGCTGTATTTCTTTTCTCCGGATTGGTTGAGCTTTTCCGTAAGAAACAGTTTGTACGGTTTGGTTTTATTGTTCCCGTTTTATTTTCCCTGACTATAATTCTTTCGGCCGGACAGTCATTTAAAAAAATAGACTTAATGACTCTTCGCAGCAACATTAACGGAAATAAGTTTAAAGGATATACCGACGATTGGGCCAATTATCTTAAAATGGCAGAATACGTTGGAGAGCATCTCGATAAAAACAGTTTTGTTGCCTGCCGGAAACCTAATATGGCCAGGCTGTATGCCGGGGGAAAGAAATTTTACGGGATATACCGTTTCAATACAACCAACCCCGATTCCCTGTTAAACCGGTTAAAAAAGAGACATGTAACACACATTATCATGGCAAACCTCCGGAAGAATCCACGTGTAAATAATGGGTTAACTATTAACACTGTAAAACGATATATGGCTTATATAGTTCAGAAATATCCTAAAACATTTATATTACAATACAAAACCGGCAAGTCAGAACCGGCTTATCTATTTAGAATCGATTACTCCAGAAAAAAGAAATGACAAAAAAAGAACAATACAAACAATACTTCTTAAAGCACGCTGCAAACTGGGAAAAATACCGTAAACGCAGATCTTATTATTGGGACTCAATTACAGAATACTGCAGTTATTTCATTCATAAAGACAACAGCGTACTCGAAATTGGTTGTGGAACAGGAGAGTTGCTTGCCGGCATCAACTGCAATAAAAAAACAGGTATTGACTTTTGCGAACCGTTAATCAACAAAGCCCGAGAAAAATATTCCGGTATCAGATTCGAAGTAATGGATGCTGAAAACATCTCGCTGGATGAAAAATATGATGTCATTGTCCTTTCCAACCTGATAGGCGTACTTGAAGATATCGAGACTGTTTTCAACCAGCTGAAAAAAGTGAGTCACGAAAAAACGCGAATAATCATAACATATTATAATCGTATCTGGGAACCATTTATAAAACTGGCAGAATTTACAGGACTGAAAAGAAAAATGCCGGATCAGAACTGGCTCTCAACACACGACATATCAAACCTCTTATATCTGGCCGGGTTCGAAACTTTCAGGCAAAACAGAAGTATGTTTATCCCCTATAAAATACCACTGCTGTCATCGTTCATCAATAAATTTCTGTCCCGGCTCCCGTTTTTAAATGCATTATCGTTAAATCAGTTCGTTTTTGCACGCCCGTGTCCGGTTACCGAAGACAAAGATGAAGAAGATAAAAAATATTCTGTATCTGTAGTAATACCGGCCCGAAACGAGAGTGGTAACATTGAGGCTGCGATAAAAAGAGTTCCCGAAATGGGAAGATTTACCGAAATCATATTCGTTGAAGGAAATTCCACCGATGATACATGGGACGTCATTCAACAGATGTATGATAAATACAAAAACAAAAGACCACTGCAAATTATGCAACAAGAGGGTAAAGGTAAAGGTGATGCCGTAAGAAAAGGGTATGCAGCAGCCAAGGGCGATATTCTGATGATTCTTGATGCCGACCTCACCGTTGCTCCCGAAGATCTGCCAAAATTTTATAATGCTATTGCTTCGGGAAAGGGTGAATTTATAAATGGAGTACGCTTGGTGTATCCGATGGAAAAAAATGCTATGCGCCCTCTGAATACCCTGGGAAATTATTTTTTCAGCCGCCTTTTCAGCTGGCTGTTAGAGATGCCGGTAAAAGACACATTGTGCGGAACAAAAGTAATGTTCCGCAATGATTATCTTAAACTTGCAGAAAACAGAAGTTTCTTCGGGGATTTTGATCCGTTTGGCGATTTTGATCTTCTGTTCGGGGCTTTTAAACTAAACCTGAAAATTATTGACCTTCCGATAAGATACAGAGAAAGAAAATACGGAGATACAAATATTTCCAGATTCCGGCACGGAGCTATTTTACTGAAAATGGCTATGTTTGCCGCTGGCAAAATTAAGTTTATGTAACCACTAACCCGGTGAAAACAATTTTACAAGCACCACATTAAAATAAATTATATGCCTTTTTAATGTTTTATTCATAATATTTCTCAATTTTACACTTAAATCTGATAATCCTGTTCTTTATGGATAAAGTTGCAATTTTCCCCGGTTCGTTTGATCCTTTTACCATAGGACACGAAAATATTGTATTAAGAGCTATTGATCTGTTCGACAAAATAATAATCGCAGTAGGGTACAATTCTAATAAAAAAGAGTATTTCCCTATTGATAAAAGAGTGGAATGGATAAAGGATATTTTCTGGGATAATCCGAAAATAACTGTAAAAACCTATGAGGGTTTAACTGTTGATTTTGCAGCAGAAACAGGTGCGAATTATATTCTTCGCGGATTGAGAACTGCAGCCGATTTTGAATACGAACGTGCTATTGCTCAGGTCAATAAAGCAATGACAGGTATCGACTCCCTGTTTCTTCTTACTCAGCCTGAGCATACTCCGGTTAATTCATCCATTGTAAGAGATATTTTAAGACATGGAGGTGATGCCGGTAAATTCCTGCCTGATAAAATTCAGGATGGAATTAACAGGTACCTTAAAAACGGATGATTATTCTGAATTAATTAAAAACCCCCTCCTGAAATGCAAAAGAGACTATTGGTTCTGTACGTGTTAATATTGTTATCCGGAAGTATATTTGCACAAAAGTCTCCGGTTATCATTAAAGGAGAAGCAAAAGAGTATGCCGGATTTAACCTGACGCTACAATACATCTCTGACTTTATTACAGGTAAAAAAACAGAGCTCGGTGTTATTCACATTGATGACAATGGTAAATTCAACATTTCACTAACCATAAACGAAATAACATATGCTTTTATGGATCTGGGAGCTATGAGAGGTTATATTTATCTGGAACCCGGAACCACATACAATATAATACTGCCTCCGTATACTCCGAAAAAAGAAGCTGATAAATTTAATCCGTATTTCAAACCTGAAGAAATAGTTCTGGGAATAACAAACAACGATGCCCAAAAACTCAACAAAACTATTACAAATTTTGATGACGAATTCAACTACCTTTTTAATAAAAATGCATACCGGCTTTTAAGTGGTAACGGCCTGAAACTGTCAAAAGAGATAATTGCCCACCTCGATTCTGTTTTTCCTGCTGATAAAAACACCTTTTTTGAACAATACAAAAAATTCAGGTATGTAAAACTTTTTATCCTCAGCCGCAAAAGACAAAAACGATTGATTGTTAATGAGTATTTCACTCATTCCCCGGTTTTATACAACAATCCGGCATATACAGAATCGTTTATGTTAATGTTTAAAAATTTTCTGCAAGCATATTTTGTGCAGAAAAGAGGGATAAAGCTAAAGCAAGCATTTATCGACGGTGCTTCATTCGACACACTTTCTGTAACTCTCGGCTCCGACACATTATACAGGAACAGGGAATTCAGGGAAATTGTATTGCTCAAAGGCCTTTTCGACGCCTATTATTCAGACACTTATGACAAAGATAAAATAATAGCACTTACAGAACAGGCAATACAAACAGGCTCAACAGAAAAAATAAAAGAGACAGCAAACGACATTTATAAAAAGATAACACATCTGCGACCGGGTACCAAAGCTCCCGACTTCACGGTATATACCTTAAAAGGAAAAGAGAAAACATTAGACTCATACAAAGGACGGTTCGTTTATTTAAATTTTGCCAACATAGAAAACTATGCCTGCAAAAAAGACTTTCAGCTGCTTAATACTTTAAGCAGAAAAATGAGAAGAGATCTTACCATTGTTACAGTTATCACAAATAAGGACCTTAAAGAGGTAACATCATTCATAAACAAAAATAAATACCGATGGGAATTTCTCTTCCTCGGCGATCGTGGTAATATTTTATTTGATTACAACATATCCACACTTCCCGCATATTTCCTTATTGATCCTGATGGTAACCTTCAGTTGTCACCTGCTCCGTCACCAGAAGAAAATTTTTATGCCCGTTTTTATGAAGCATTAAGGAACTACCGTTATAAGAAAGCCAGAAAAGAAAAACCTGCAGGAAAATCAATTTATGACCTTTAATGTGAACAATTCTTATCTCTGGATGGTTATCTTTTTGATGAATGGGTTAATTTGTTCAATGAATGTAAGAAATTCATAAGCCCTTTAACCCTGGTTTTAAGATATTTTAACTAAGTTTGTATGGTTTTGACTATTTAAGATAGTTATCCATAAAGAATATTCAGGATAAAATCTTTTTCTATGAATAAAGAACCTCATTATAAACCAATATACTTTTGGGTTCACCTTCTTTTGTTCTTCTTAATAAGCTTCACACTATCCTCACAAACAAAACCTTATGCTGAAATATTAAGCAACGACACATCTATATGCGAATCGGGAATAGCCCGGTTGAAAATACAGTTTGTAGGTGTTTCTCCTTTTGGTATCGCTTACGAAATTTATGAAAACGGTGTTTATGTAAGAACTGAAACCGAAATTGATGATCCCATCTTTTCAGAAACATGGGAAACCGATATCTCTGTACAAACAACCACCACAATAAAAATCGTCCGGGTTTACGATGATACAACAGAAAAACCCTGGGATTACCCTGGAAACGGAAATGTTGTTTCCGGACCGGAAATGAATGTTACTATTTACTCAAGAACATCTCCTTCGGCCGGTGATGATATTACAGCACAATGCGGATATCTGGCAAATCTGGATGCTACACCTGAAAATGAAAACCATATCTGTTACTGGTTAGATGTAACCGGAGGTTCCTTTGTTGATAAAACGGACCCCAAAACAACCTTTGAAGCTGACGACCGTGGTGATTTTACGCTCTATTTTGTTGAAGAGAACGGAGCATGTAAAGATACCGCATCAGTCAATATTGAACTCTTGGGTAGCCCCAAAGCTGCCCTGAGCGGTGATGCAACCATCTGCTCCACCGATGATATTAGTGACCAGATAACACTAACTGTCGATTATCAGGACAGCTTTACTCCTTATTCCTATACAGTTTCCGACGGAACACAAAGCTATGACAGAAACAACATAGATCAGGCTTCCGACAGCTTTAGCATTCCAGCTACCGGAGATCAGACTTTTACTATTACATCATTCAGTGACACACGTAGCGGAAAGCAATGCTTTGCCGACGAGGCTGATGTTACAGGCGAAGCCATTGTAGACGACCTGAAGCCAGCCGCCTATCCGGGTGAAGATAAAATTGTGTGTGGCGAGATGACTACTGTCCTGGAAGCAACACTGGAAGATTCGGGCAACAGCGGAAAATGGACGGCAGAATCGGTTGCTTTCAGTGACTCTGAAGACCCCAACAGCAAAGCTTCGGTAACTGCATACGGCATCTATGACTTAACCTGGACCGAAACGGAACCTGTACTTGGATGTAAAGATTCAAACATTGTAAAAATAAACTTCGCAGAACTGCCAAATCTCACACACAGTAAAGACACTTCCATATGTGACGGTTCTGAAGCAACAATTGTGCTGAACGCTACCGGCAACAGTCCGTGGACTCTTGCTTACACTATAGATGATATAACAACCGAGCGACAACTTAATGCCCCTTCCGAAGTTATAAAACTGACACCAGACAAAACAACAACCGTTACCTTTGACTCTATAACAGGAAACTATGGCTGCGTCACAAAACTAAACAGCTATTATACCGTCACTGTCGATGAAATGCCCAAAGCTTTTGCAGGAGTTTACGATCCCGTATGCAGCAATAGCATACAGCTTAAGGCCGTTCCTAGTATTATTAACTCTGAAGGCATGTGGAATGGCACGGGAACATTTGATGATCCCACAAGTCCCAACACTTTGTTTACCGCTGCTGGTTACGGTGAACAAACACTTTCATGGACAGAAACAAATACCAAAAACAAAAACTGTGTTGATATCTCTCTTGTAACAATTCGTTTTGATGAAACTCCCGAAGACCCGTATGCAGGAAAAGACAAAAAGATTTATCTTGAATACTCAACCACATTAGAAGCAGATCCTCCGGTTCCCGATGTTGAAACATGTTATGGAACCTGGACCGTAGATAATCCTAATGTCATAATAGAAGAGCCGAATAATCCGGATACAAAAGTTAATAATCTGAAAATGGGCATCCAAACATTTACCTGGACTGTTGTCAATGGTGTTTGCGATGCCAAGTCGGACGATGTGACAGTAGAGGTAAAAGGATTGACAAACCCGAACGGTTTCTCACCTAACGGAGACGGAATTAACGACTTCTTTAAAATTATGGGTGCCACTCACATACCGAATAATCAGTTAAAAGTATTTAACAGGCGGGGAAAACTTGTTTATTCAGCAAGTAATTATCAAAACAACTGGGATGGCACAAATTCAGACGGGACACCCCTCGAAGACGGCACGTACTATTATATCTTTACCGGAGACAATATTGATCCCATTAAAGAGTATCTGATAATTAAACGCTCAACGACTGAATAGCAGCAATGAAAAAAACATTAATTATAATATTCAGTTTCTTCTTATTTTTAAGCGCTCCGGCTGCTGCCCAGTACGACCTGAGCGTAAGTCAGTATATGTATAACCGGTATGCTGTAAACAAGGCTTTTGCCGGTTCGCGTGAAGCTCTTTCTCTGTTTGGTTCATTCCGTAAAAAATGGGCAGGAGTTAATGGTTCTCCGTCCGGACAATATTTCTCAGGACACACCCCTTTGAAAAACTCAAAAATAGCACTGGGCCTTGATATATTCAACCAGCAATACGCCGTTTCTCAATATACCGGATTTTCATTTTCTTATACATACCGCATAAAAACAAACGAAAAGTCCTGGTTGGGATTTGCACTCTCAGGAGGCGGCAGCTTCACTTCTGCCGACTGGTCGGATGTTTTTGTGATTGACGAACAGGATCCGTCATTTTCAGCCAATGAAAGCACTTTTAATCCGATAATTGGTTTTGGTGCAAGTTTCTATAACGACAAGTTTTTTGCAGGTATTTCAATTCCTTCATTTTTTGTGCAAAACGAATTCGACGATACAGATATCAATTTTGATCTGAGTGAAATAAACTATATTGCAACTGCCGGATATAATTTCTCAACCGGTGAAAAGGTTAATGTTCAACCATCTTTTTTAGCACAGTACGACGGCCTGATGTCTGAACTGTATGTAGATATCAATACTACTCTAATTTATAATAATCTTTTATGGGCAGGAGTTTCTTACAGAACAA
>JAADEM010000068.1 GCA_013153405.1 Chlorobiota bacterium | reverse complement strand
CGTAAACAATATCATCACTAAAAGACGGGCTGAGATAATATTCCAGAATGCTGAACATTTTCCGGAGAATACGCAGATAGCCATTGCCGTTATCACAAACGGGAAGGTGAATTACTACGGACTAAAAAGGGGAAACGATACCATCTCAACCATCGACAACTCTGATAATGTTTTTGAAATAGGTTCAATAACAAAAGTTTTCACATCAACCCTGCTGGCAAACTTTATAGTGAATGGAAAGATAAAACCGGACGATAATATAAATGATTACCTGAACATCCCGTTCAATAACGATATAAAAATATCGTTTCTGTCACTGGCAAACCACACATCCGGCCTGCCCCGTCTGCCGTCAAACCTTGATCTTACAAAAGCTGATCCTGAAAATCCCTACAAGGATTACACAGAGCAGGACCTGAAGGAATACCTAACTAAATTTCTTGAGGTGCAGGATAAAGGAAAATATCGATACTCCAATTTAGGTGCAGGGCTGTTGGGCTATACGCTGAGCAGGATTGGAAATACTGATTATGAAAACCTGCTGCAGAAAATGATATTTTCAAAATACGATATGCACAACTCAACATCAGATATAAACAAAATAAAAGGTAATCCGGTAAAAGGACTTAGCAGTAACGGGAAAGAGGTTCCCAACTGGGATTTCTCTGTTCTTGCTGGTGCAGGAGGTATTTTTTCTACCGCAGAGGATATGGCAAAGTTTGCCGCTGCCCAGTTTGATACATTAAATACTGAAACAGCCCTGACAAGAGAGATAACTTTTGAAGTGAACAAGGATATGGCTGTCGGCTTGGGTTGGCATATTCTGAGATCGCGGTCGGAGAACCTTTGGTACTGGCACAACGGCGGAACAGGCGGTTATTCGTCGTCAATGGTAATAGACACAAAAACAAAGAACGGAATCATAGTTCTTTCAAATGTCTCGGCATTCAACCCCGGCAGAGAAAATATTGACGGGCTTTGTTTCGGATTAATGAAAACACTCGATGGAGAGTAAAATCCGGACTTTGCTGAAACTAACCTCCGGTTGGTTCACTCATTCACATCCACCAACCCTTCGGGCAGCCGGAACAGCAGTATACGGTTTTCCTCGTCAAACTCCTCTATCATATCGTCGTTGGCGGGAATCATAAATTCGGTGCCTTTGTGATCGATGATAAAAAGCGGATTGTTTTTTATCTCCATCACCTCTTTTATCACACCAAGCTCGCCTGCATTCACATCTTTTGCAAGCCATCCCTCCAGGAGCGAAAGGTCGTCCTCGTACGAAACATCTGTATTCAGGTCTTTTGTCTCAACATAAACCTGTGATGTTATCATTCGTTTCACGGTATTCTCATTCTCAGTATCGAAAAACGAAACAAGAATATCGGTATCGTTTTTAGGTCTGATGCTTTTTATCTTAAAAGGCACAAGTCCGCCATCCATATCGAAGTGCATAAAATCCGCCTCGATATCATCAATGTAGATACCGGAGTTCAACCTGATAACAAGCTCACCTTTCACACCGTGAAGCTTTACGCACTCGCCTATATTGGTACAATTTTCCTTTTCTATCATTTCAATACTGCCTTGTTAATTTCTTTTTTTAATGATATAATTACCCCTGGATTAATCTGTAATACCACCGGCTATAGCATCCGGAATTTTACAAATATGTAAAATATTACTCTCTTTAATAATGTAGTCCGACAAAAAAATCAGAACTTAAAGGTTTGATTAAGTGTTATAAAATTAAGTTTAATATCCGAAAACACAGCTATTATGTACACAAAATATCTTTTGGTAACCATAGCACTGCTCATAGGCGGATTGTTATCGGTTCAGGGCAGTATCAATTCGCACCTCGGGGCATTTCTGAAACATCCACTGCAGGCGGCATTTGTTAATTTCTTTGTCGGAGCTGTTGTACTGTTGCTTCTTAACATCCTTCTCCGCACCGAAGTGCCGCACTTCAAAGAACTCGGAAAAGTCCCTGTATATCTGTTTTTCGGCGGGATGCTCGGAGCTATTTACGTTACATCGGCAGTTATACTGATACCCAAAATCGGAGTGTCGTCAATGCTGGCTGCTTCGATAGCCGGACAACTGATAATATCTTCCGTAATCGACCACTTCGGATTCTTCAATGTTCCGCTTCACCCCTTCACATTAGGAAGAATGGCCGGGATTGTACTACTGCTGACAGGAATTTTTCTGATTCAAAGATTCTGATTCAAAAGTTTTATATTCTTTTGTATCCGTTGTTATGTTATACAGCATTATGGAAAAGAATCTTTATATGATACAATTCCCTATTTTTGCACCTTGAAAAAACAAAGCATATGCAGGAAAAAGAAACACGACTTTTCAGCGATTTTCCGCCCGTAACCACCAAAGAGTGGATGGAAAAGATAAAAGCCGACCTTAAAGGCGCCGACTTTGACAAGAAACTGGTATGGCGCACCAGGGAAGGATTCAGCGTAAAACCGTTCTACAGGGAGGAAGACCTTGAAAACCTGATGTATCTGAATGTGTTGCCGGGAGAGTTTCCTTACGTAAGAGGAAACAATGCTAAAAACAATACCTGGCTCATTCGACAGGATATAAGCGTTTACGATATAAAAGAGGCCGCTACGAAAGCCCGTGAGCTGACAAAAAAAGGTGTCGATTCCATCGGATTCATAATTGAGAAAGATGAGCTGTTTTCTCCCGAAAAGCTTAACGGACTTCTTGAAGCGCCGGGACTTGAAAACACTGAAATAAACTTCAATGCCCGTAAAAACTTCCACCTGCTGGGACAGGCCGTACTGCCGGTTATAAATGAAAAAATAAGCGGAACTGTTAATCTTGACCCATTGGGGGTTCTCACCGTTTTTGGCAAGGTTGCATATCCCATGGAGCAGTCATTCGATTTTGTTGAAAAAGCAATTCGTAAAACATCTGGATATGAAAACTTCAGACCGTTGAATATTAATGCCCTCAATTTCGGGAATGCAGGTGCCACCATAGTTCAGGAGCTGGCTTTTGCTATGGCAATGGGCAGTGAATACCTGTCGCAGATGACCGACCGCGGACTATCGCCCGATGATGTGGCCAAAAGCACAAGGTTTAATTTCAGCATTGGCTCAAGCTACTTTATGGAGATAGCTAAACTAAGGGCTGCACGTCTGCTTTGGGCAAATATTGCAGAGAAATACGGAGTGTCGGAGGAGGCCGCTAAAATGTATATCCATTGCGAAACAGCCGGATGGAATAAGACCATTTACGACCCTTACGTAAATATGCTGCGCACACAGACCGAAGCAATGTCGGCCGTACTGGGAGGTACCGACTCGCTTACAGTACTGCCGTTCGATATTTTTTACAAGGAACCTGATGAGTTCTCGGAAAGAATAGCCAGAAACCAACAACTGCTGCTTAAGGAAGAGTCATATTTCGACAAAGTGGAAGATGTTGCTGCCGGTTCATACTACATCGAAAACCTTACCGACAGCATTGCTGCAGAGGCCTGGAAACTGTTTGTGGAAACCGAGGAGAACGGAGGTTACCTTAATGCTCTCAGAACAGGAACAATACAGTCACTGGTGAAGGATTCGGCAGAAAAAAGGAGGCAGGCAGTTGCTACACGACGCGAAAAACTTCTTGGAACCAATGAATATCCTAACACAGCCGAAGAAGTGATAACACAGATAGAGAGAGTGAAAAAACAAAATATTCCGCCGGGTGAGAAAGAGGTGGAACCAATACAGCTGTTCCGCGGTGCCGAAGAGTATGAAGAATTGCGGCTTGAAACAGAAAAGTCAGGTGAAAAACCCAAAGTGTTTATGCTCACATTCGGGAACCTGGCAATGCGTCTCGCCCGTTCACAGTTCTCCGGTAATTTCTTCGGATGTGCAGGTTACGAAATAATAGACAACATCGGGTTCGACAGCATAGAGCAGGGCGTTGAAGAAGCTAAAAAAGCAGGAGCCGACATCGTTGTTCTCTGCAGTTCGGACGATGAGTACACCGAAGCAGCACCAAAAGCTCTTGAACTTCTCAACGGAGAAGCAATGCTCGTTGTGGCAGGTGCACCGAAAAATATGGATGAGCTGAAAGCAAAAGGGGTGGAACACTTCATCCACCTCCGCTCAAACGTACTTGAAACATTGAAGATGTTTAATAAAGAACTAACACAGAGGCACTGAGGCACGGAGTTGTTTTTTTTCTGTGGAGGAAAGAATAATAACACAGAGACCTGCCCGACAGTCAGGCGGGCACGGAGGCACAGAGAATTTTAGTTTGTTTTTTTCGGTGTTTGCGGGCTCTGAAAAATTTATAGTCATGAGTGAGAAGGAATATAACAAGCTGACAAGTGAAATAATTGCAGCAGCAATTGAAGTACACAAAGAGATGGGCCCCGGATTGTTGGAATCAGTTTACGAAGAGTGTCTAATGTATGAACTTGAACTTAGAGGAATAAAAGCAGAGAGTCAGGTAATGGTGCCTTTGAAATACAAGGATAAAGTTCTTAGCAAGCATTTCTTCATTGACATACTGGTTGAAGACAAAATCGTTGTTGAGCTGAAGGTAACAGAAGAAATATACCGGTAAATGAAGTTCAGTTAGTGACATACTTACAACTGGCAAATAAAAAATTAGGACTATTAATAAATTTCCATGAAGCTGTTTTAACTCATGGTATAAGAAGAAAAATAAACGGTGAACTATAATGAATAACACAGAGACACAGGGACACAGAGATTTTTATTATATTATTTCAAAATACAACTCTGTGTCTCCGTGTCTCTGTGTTCATCCAAAATAATATTTATGAGACCTGATTTTAAAAATATAGATTTCAGAAGAGCGCCGGGCAATGAAACGGATGTTAATGCCTGGAAAGAGAAAAATGGAATTAAAAAAGAGTGGGAAACATCGGAGCAAATACCGCTGAAAGGTGTTTATACCAAAGAAGACCTTGAGGGAATGGAGCACCTCAACTACGCAGCAGGACTGCCGCCGTTCCTGCGCGGGCCCTACTCGGCCATGTACGCTATGCGCCCGTGGACTATCCGGCAGTACGCAGGATTCTCCACTGCTGAGGAGTCTAATGCCTTTTACCGCCGCAACCTGGCATCGGGTCAGAAAGGACTGTCGGTTGCATTCGACCTTGCCACTCATCGCGGCTACGACTCCGACCATGAGCGGGTGGTTGGCGATGTGGGTAAAGCCGGTGTTGCCATCGACTCTATCCTCGATATGAAAATTCTCTTCGACGGCATTCCGCTTAACAAGATGTCGGTTTCGATGACAATGAACGGAGCTGTGCTGCCGGTTATGGCTTTTTACATCGTGGCAGGACTTGAGCAGGGAGCAAAGCTCGAGGAGTTGTCTGGAACTATACAGAACGATATCCTGAAGGAGTTCATGGTGCGTAACACTTACATCTATCCGCCGGAATTTTCAATGAGGATAATTGCCGACATTTTTGAATATACATCGCAAAAAATGCCTAAGTTCAACTCGATATCTATTTCGGGTTACCATATGCAGGAGGCAGGTGCCACTGCCGACATTGAGCTTGCCTACACCCTCGCCGACGGACTGGAGTACCTGCGTACGGGAGTCAATTCAGGTCTGGACATCGACTCTTTTGCCCCGCGGCTCTCCTTCTTCTGGGCTATCGGTATGAACCACTTTATGGAGATAGCCAAGCTTCGTGCGGCACGGATGCTGTGGGCAAAAATCGTTAAGCAGTTCAACCCTAAAAATCCTAAATCATTAGCACTGCGTACCCACTCACAGACATCGGGCTGGTCGCTTACCGAGCAGGACCCGTTCAACAATGTGGGACGTACCTGTATTGAGGCAATGGGAGCAGCACTGGGACATACACAGTCGCTGCACACCAACGCACTGGATGAGGCCATTGCCCTTCCTACCGATTTCTCGGCGCGTATTGCACGTAACACCCAGATTTATATTCAGGACGAAACGGATATCTGCCGCGCAGTAGACCCGTGGGCTGGTTCCTACTATGTAGAGACTCTAACACACGAACTGGCTCACAAGGCCTGGCAACATATTCAGGAAATTGAAAAGCTGGGGGGAATGGCTAAAGCCATCGAATCGGGACTGCCTAAGCTGAAAATTGAAGAGGCAGCAGCACGTACTCAGGCAAAAATCGACAGTGGCCGCCAGATCATTGTGGGAGTAAACAGGTACAAACCCGAAAAGGAAGAGCCGATAGATATTCTGGATATAGACAATACGGCAGTGCGTGAATCACAGATAGAGCGACTTAAGAAGCTGAAAGCTGAAAGAAACGAGCAGGAAGTACAGAAAGCCCTTGATGCTATTACCGAATGTGTAAAGACTAAAAAAGGAAATCTGCTTGAACTTGCTGTGGATGCTGCAAAAAAACGTGCAACTCTCGGAGAAATTTCGTATGCTTGTGAAAAAATAGTCGGAAGATACAACGCCGTGATAAAAACAGTTTCAGGAGTATACTCATCGGAGGCATCCAGAGATGCCGATTTTGAAAAGGCACGTGCCCTGGCAAAAGAGTTTGCCGAAAAAGAGGGACGCCAGCCGCGTATCATGATAGCCAAGATGGGCCAGGACGGTCACGACCGCGGGGCCAAAGTGGTGGCTACCGGATATGCCGATATCGGTTTCGACGTGGATATGGGACCGCTGTTCCAGACACCGGCTGAGGCAGCCAAACAGGCCGTTGAGAACGATGTTCACGTACTTGGAGTTTCATCACTTGCAGCAGGACATAAAACGCTTGTGCCGCAGGTTATAGAAGAACTGAAAAAACTCGGCCGTGACGATATTATGGTCATATGCGGAGGGGTAATACCGGCACAGGATTACCAATACCTGTACGACGCAGGAGCTGTTGCCATATTTGGCCCGGGAACATCGGTATCGAAAGCTGCGATCGAGATACTGACGCTGCTACTGCAGAGTATAGAGGAATGATAATTTAGTGAGGATGTCCCAAAAGTCGTCATTCCGAGAATTCACCCCAGATTTTTGTGGCATAATGAGTATATGACGTAACATTCTCGTCACTGCGATGAGCGCTAGCGAAGAAGCCTGTCTGGAATATCCATTCAGACAGGCAGTCTCCCTCTTGCCGGGAATTGCCTGCCTGCCGAAAACTCGGCGCAGGCAGGCTTCACCCCATAAAATGGGGTTCGCAATGACGCACAAATTTCGTTGACAATCAAAATCTTAAGCAATTCCGTCATTGGTAATGAAATGAAGGGAGCTCTAAATTCACAAATGCTGAGAATCAAGAGATTGCTTCGTCGTTTCTCCTCGCAATGACGTCTGGTTTTTACTTTTTGGACATCCTCACACTCTTATCTCATCAGGTAGCAAGCTCCATAAGCTTTTTGTACAGTTTCCGTTTTTTGAATGTCTCAAAGTAGTTGATGATCTTGCGCAGCACATCGAAATAAAGTGTGATGTACAGAATTATTGTAGACAGCCACAACACAATAGTATTGAACCACACAGTAGGAATGGTAACACCGGCAAACACTTTCTCGGAAGCATAAAAATGAGCTCTTCCCCATTTTGAGCCGGGCGGCATATAAATAGGTTTACGCAATGGGATTATTGCCTTATCGGTTATCTCAACCTGACGGAATTCATTGGAGTTAAGAACAATTCTTCCCAGAGCATCGTTATAGTATTTTTGTTTCAACTGCACCAATGCCTCTGTTGAGCCCAGCTTTTTTACCAGTGCCTGCATTGCACTGTCCTTTTTCGCAACAAACTCCGAGTACTTCTTCTGGTTACGTAACCGTACCACATCTAAAATTGAATCAATGACCGGATACATCTCAATCTGATATCTGTTGAAAAACGGCTTTTGAATAAGCAAGTTACAATCCTTATTGCTTCTCTTTAGTTTTTCAAGTTCGTGAAACAGGAGGCCGGCTTTTTTTCTCAGCTCCTCACCTCTGTTCTCTTTATACAGGTCATAGCACTCTTCATTTATTTTTTTAAGTTCAGGCACCCAAACTCCGGAAGTAAATGAAGCCACACTCTTCTGTTTATCGATGTAAAAGAAGTTTTTTGTGTACTTGTTGTTCTTAAACTGATTCACTGCAAGTGCTTCGTAAGCCCATCTCGATGCCATCATATCGCCAACTATCGGAACATACTCCTTGCTTGAAAGATGTTGATGAAGTTTCTGAAACGGGACAATAGTTCCGCTGAACAGAAGCTGTGGTATAATTATCAGCGGTATGGTTATGTAAATGGCAACCACGGAATTCAGGCCACTGCTTATATTCAGGCCAAGTAGATTTGCAAATGCCGCCGTTGAAAATATTATAAGCCAGTATATAAATGTCGTGGATTTTATCTCAAGTATAGAGTTGGCTATAAGCACAAAGCTGAGTGTCTGGAATGCCGATATTATCAGAAGAATAAGCACCTTACTGTTAAGGTAGCTGAACCTGCTCAGGTTAAGGAACGACTCCCGCTGAAGTAGCCGTTTATCCTTAATTATCTCTTCGGCGCTTATGTTCAACCCTATAAATATGGCAACAATAACACTCATAAAAATATACACCGGAATATTCACGTTCAGCTCAAAGATGTATGCCATCGGATCATCTGGTGTTCCGGCATTGTATTTTGTAAACAAACTGAGAATAACCGCCAACAACGGAGCAATAAGCAGGTTTATTACCATATACTGTCTGTCCTTTAGTTTCGACAGGGCATCTCTGGCGGTATAAAGAATAAACTGCTGTAAGCGTCCCGGAATATTATAAAGGTTGGGTGGAAGCTTCTCCTTTTTATAAATGAGTTTGGGCATACTCTTCCACTCAAACTTCTTCTCAAAGTTCTCGAGGTACATCTGATACCATTCCTCCGGACTCACCTTTCTTTTTCTCGTCAGGCGGCCACTGGGATTTACCATTCGCGCCTCAATGATACGAAGCGGCTGTTCGGTTTTCACATTACCACATACCTGGCACTCCCTCTCTTCAGGGTTCACATACTTCGCCGCTTTTTTAAAATAAACAATTGCATCAAGCGGATTTCCGTTGTAAACAATACGTCCTCCCTTATCGATAATGAGCAGCTTATCCATCAGCTTGTAAATATCACTGCTCGGCTGATGTATGATAATGACTATCAGCTTACCCTTCAGTGCCTGACGTTTAAGCAGAAGCATCACCTTTTCCGAATCCATCGACGACAGTCCAGAGGTGGGTTCATCGACAAACAGAATTGACGGCTCACGAATAAGCTCCAGTGCAATATTCAGACGTTTACGCTGTCCGCCGCTTATTATTTTGTTCAGAGGTGTTCCAACGACCAGGTCGCGTGCTTCTTCAAGGTCAAAATCATAAAGTGCCTGTTCAACCAGTTTTATCACCTCGTGTTTCGAAAGGTGGCTAAAGCAAAGACGGGCATTGAAATACAGGTTTTCAAAAACCGTCAGTTCCTCTTTCAGCAGGTCATCCTGCGGCACATAACCTATAACTCCCTCAAGTGCTTCGTTATCCTTTGTAAACTTATGTCCGTTTATGACAATCTCACCTGATGAGAGTTTCAGGTTACCGTTAAAGACATTGAGCAGGGTCGATTTTCCGGTTCCGCTTCCTCCCATTATTCCCACAAGTTGCCCTGATCTGCCACGGAAACTGAACTTGTGAATTCCTATCTGGTTATTGTTGAATTTATACTCAATATCAATGGCACGATAAATTATCCGCCCTTTACCCTTTCGTGCAATGAATTTCTCAGCAACAGTGCTGTAGTAAACCGGGTTAACCCTTGATGTTTTAATCACGCCGCCGGGAGCAAGCCTCTGTGCCTTGTTCTGCTCTATTTTGTGCCCGTTCAGATACAGGTTACGAGAACCCGAATACCTGAATATAAAAGTGTTTGTGCTTTTAAGATGAATTACCCAGACGTAGATTTGCTGATTACGGTTGTAGATGTGCTTTATTTCCGGATATGGCGATTTTTTGTTTCCGCTTATCAGCAAAATGACTGATTTGTCCTCAACCTTCAGCGGTTCTCGAAGAATAAATGTTTTCAGGTTACGATAATCCGTCTCATCAATCATCAGCAGCTGGCTCAACGCATCCACAAACTCCTCTTCATGTTTCTTAACATTCTCCTTCTGGATAAAATTAAGCATCAGGGTTATAAGCATAAGCTTCTCCTCTGCTTCCATTTCCCGGTTAAGCTGTTCGCAAATACTCTTCAGCTTTTCAATATTGTAACTTTCCTGTTGTTTGCGTTTACTCTGACTTCCACTAAGAGAGTCTTTGTGATACTTTTCAAGGTAAGAATCATAAAGTTTCAGGCTGGCCGATACATATTCATTATTAAAAACAGTTTTAAGAAAATCCTCCACTTTTAATCGTGCGAGCTCCCTCTCCTTTTCCTCCCTGACATCGGTAAGAAGAGCAAATAGCTGCATCAAGGCTTCAAGTAGTAATTCACTCATAAATAACTGCTTTTGTAAGGTATATTTACGTCTGAAAAAAAGGGAGGCAGTAATCACCTCCCTTTTTAATAAGGTCTGTTCAGAATATTTTTGTTATTTAACTATTTCCTGACGTGCTGCGGCCACTTGTTCTTTTATTTTAAGCATCTGTTTTTTAGTAATACTTCCGGCCTCTATATTTTTATAAGTTTCGCTCAGGGGAGTAAGGATTTTTATAACATCCGCAATATCAGGATTATCTTTGTATTGCTCAAGAAGTGCCATAAGTTTATTAAGATGGTCTTTTTGATTCATAATTATGGTAACCATCTCCTTATTGTTAAATGTTTCGTCAGAGATATGAGTTGCAATGTACAATGCCTCAACCCAGCTTCCGGCCATAACAAGAAGAGATACCGGCGCCCTGTTGTTTTTGTTAAGATACTCATAAGTTGAATAAAACGAGTTTGTGATAATATTAACAAGTTCCTCTTTATTGTTTTCGGCATTCTCAATTTTCTCAATAATATCAGGATCAACTGCTGCCGATATATCCAGTTCTTCAAGAAGTTTTTTTGACACATTCATGTATTCCAGAGTACGCTGTTTCTGGTTGTAAGTACTGGCATAACTAAGGTCAGCACCGTAAACCCCAAGGGCAAGAGCTTTTTCTTTCTCGGTAATATAACTATCAACCTTTTCGGGAGGATTGCTTATTGAAAGAATATAAGAAGCTTCTATTCTGTTAAGCATTTCTGTTACTTCAAACGATGTAGGCAAAGGATAAACAACCTTTTTCACTTCTTCTTTAAGGTCTTCCTTTTTTATTTGCGGTTCTGTAGTTTTGGTTTTAGTGCCCGAACTCTGACAAGCAGAGAAAAACACAATGCTTATTACTGCTAATAGAATAGGTTTAAATGCTTTTTTCATATTTATATCTGTTTAATTAGTTTACAAAAATAATTGATTAACATGGTATAAATTTAAGAAATAATATTAATTTATTGTTAAGTGAAAAACATTAAATCAATAACTATATCTCAATATTGAGTTCTGCTCCTGCCAAATCGGAATCACTGCCATAATCCACCACACCCAGAATATTGTATTTACCTTTAGGCATTCCTTTGGGCAAGGTAAACTTTATTTCCCTTTTCCCTCCCGGCAGGATAGTGAAACCTTTACCTTTAATTCTTTTCGACTCTCCGGTATTTAGATTCACCACATCGAGATAGGGTGCACAATCCAGAATAGCATCTCCGGAGTTCTCCACTTCCATCACCAGGGTTTTCTGCTCGTCACCCGGTTTTGAGATATCTTTAAAGCTAATGACATCGGCCTGTTTGAATGTAACTGACGGAGGAGACTGAAAGATGTGAATCAGGAACTGAAATGTCTGAATTATCTGCATACCTGTTATATTGCTGCCTTTATCCTGTGGCCCAGTATTCTCCTTGCTGAGCTTTATTGTTGCAACGGCCCATTTGGCCTTATTGGCTTCAGGGGTATTGGGAACCTGAAGAATAATTTTCACTTCCTGAGTCTGTCCGGGAGCCAGTTCAAAGAACGAAGGAGTAGCGGTCAGCCATTCAGAGCATCCATGCTTATAAGTCTCATCTTTTTTTACTATTTGTGTTTTCCCCTGGTTGCCTTCTGATTTAAAATCATGGAAAAGCACCTGAAAGGTTTCACTTTTCTTTCCATTGTTTGTCACATATATTTTCTGACTCTTATACCCTCCTGGAGGTTCTTTAAAGTACAGGCGTGAAGGTGACACCGATACACTTTGAGCCATTACTGACAGCCCTGATACTGTAATTGCGATAAATAAACTTATTAGTCTCAGGTTCCTCATCTTCTTATCTTTTTTAGGTTTATTTTTTTTATCAACACTCAACAGCAAAATTAATCACTGTTTTTGTTTTTTACTTTTTTTCTTTGACTTTTCAGGTTTTATTGCTTCCTCATTTTTCACCTCAACCAGCGCAGCATCACTAAATCCGAGCTGTATCACAGTCTTAAGCATCTTCCTGGCCGCACCCTTATTTTTAAATGACGAAGTATAATAATTGTACATACCTCCGGCTCCTTTAATACAATACACATTGGTAACACTTTGCAAAGTATCAAACTCCGAACGTAACATTCGTTGTTTCTCACCGGCAAACAGTTTAACCGTATATTTATTACTTAACTCAGAAGAATCACTTACCTGAATAAGTTCTGATTCAGCATCAATTCCGGTTGGTTCTTCTGTTCCGTTTCTGTTGTCTTTTATTGGTGTATTTCTTAAATCCCTTCCTCTTCCGAATCTGATTGTACGTTTTTTCTCCGAAAGGTAAAATCCGACATTATAGTTTCTGCCGCTCGACTTTATTGATATCGGTATGTTGTTTTCAAGAAAACTGAAACGGCTTCCTACGGCACCTTCATTTATTGTTACTATATAATCACCGTTTGGAAGGTGCATTGAATAATTACCGTTTTCATCAGTAAGTGTGGTATAGGTTTCGCCTGTAAGTTGGTTTGTCACCGTTATTCTGATTCCGCCCAGGTTCACCATTTTATTATCTGAATTTACATCACGCTCAACGTATATGCCGCCGGTCAGCTTAGCTCCCTTCGACAACGGGATGTATATTATTCCATTTCCGTCAATAAACTTATATATAGTTCTTTTGCCGAACCACCCCTGATTTGACGTTAGTGGCATCGACTCAATTTTATAATTTCCTTTAGGAAGATGTCTGTATTCCACAACGCCATCCTCGTCCGTTATCAGCTCATAAACATCTTTTGATTGTATATAATCATCCTGCTGTGAAAAAGATTCATCCATTCTTGTAACCCGTATCAGCATATTTGCAAAACCCTCTTCATTACGGTCTTTAACTCCATTACCATTTGCATCCCTGAACACAACCATAACAGCATTATAGTTTCTTCTTTTTCCGGCGGGTACATTAAAATTAAATTTAACGCCAAATCCTGTTTCAAATCTGCTAACTACGTCTGCCGGTACAATATTATCATAAGTTGTGCTTACTGGAGAATAGCCCGGACGAGAATTAATCCTTTCATACTCTCCGTTTGCAAACAACATATAACTCATGTAGAAACTAAACTGAAATCTGCTTTTTGTGTAATAAAACAGTTCAGGCCGCAACACCAGCTGATGCCGCTTGTACATAGTTGCATAGTTATAGTTCATGTTTGCATTTAAACTCATACTGTTTTTTGCAAACCACCAATCGTAATAAACCGTAGCAAAAAAACGCTGGGGATTCAGCAATGTACTCACATAGTAATATTGCTCATTCAGATAGTACGGACCGTAATAATACCTGACATTAGTGTTGAAATACTTATAACGGAACGATATCCTGATAGTAGAAACAAATATCGGATCCAGAGATTCATAATCAGGAAATCCGCTTCCTCCGGCAAATACCGAAGCATAGAAACTCATCTTTTTGGAGGTTCTTGTTCTGTAGTCTAAACTTATTCCCCCCGTATTTACACTCATCCAGTTCGATGAATACATTGTAAATTCAGGTTTCAGAATAAACAGATTATTACCTTTCGAATGGTTCACCTGAAAGAAAAAAATATTCCTTTTAGTAAACATCGTATCATTTACGGAACCATTCGAAGAGATCATTACAGGGGTATTGTTATAATATGAAGCCCCTGCACTCAGCCTGAAAGATCTTTTTAAGGGATAACCCACCGTTGCATTAATTGTTGTATTTCCTCTGAACGGTGCATAATACGGTGAATTATACCGTCCGTTTACATTCAGATTAAACTTTTTAACTATCCCTGAATATCCGGCAGTTGCCCTGTAACCGGTATATTTTTCCGAAAACAGATTATATACCTGCGAACTAAAGCCACCTCCAACTCTGACTATATGACCTCGTTTGATGTTATATCTTACATCGGCTGTAAAATAATTAATATTAAAATCCTGCAACAGGTCCTTTGAAGATTCATAATAAGTCTCAAGTCTGATTTTATCCTTACTGTAATTATAAAATATACCTCCGCCTCTCAATACAGGATCATCGAAAGGTGAGGGATTTGCGATATAAAGGCCCCCCAACTGGTGCGCTCCGTTTCTTGCACTGGCCTTCAAACCCTTACCTATCAACCGGCTGCCACTCCGACCGGATGTTATATCGCCAATCTCGGCATTATACATGTGACTAAAATATCCTACATAGAAATAGTTTCCGAGATATGATCTCCATTCAAACTGATTTTTTATAAACGAACCCTGATAATAATAAGAAAAAGACTTGTCGTTATCGATCTCATGAAAACCGTGCAGGCTAAGAGTTGCATAAGTGTTATCGGTAAGTATGTTATAGCTGTTGAATTCAAATGTCAGCGGGAAAGATGCAAATGCCGAACCTTTTACTTCCTTTTCACTTGAGAGTTTTGCAAAGCTGACCCTTCCATGCCAGTTACCCTTGGCCCGTTTTGCTTTAACCTCATTCTCAACAGACAGTTCAACCCTGTAAACTTCCTCTTCTGATGTTCTGCTTTCAGTAGGTATCGCTAACGAATTATCGCGATATACCGTTATATAGATTAAAGTATCTTGTCCGATTTTCAGATTTATCCGTTCATTAAGCTCCTGTACAAGCTCACCTTTTTTATTTTTAATCAAAATTCCGGATTGCGGGCGGGCCTTTAGCCTGAGTCCCTCTTCAGAGTTTCCGTCATTAAAAAGATTAATGTAAAAAGAGGCCGTATCAACGCCTTCGGTAAAATAAACCTTATTGGATGATGTTTTTGCATGCCATCTGCTCTCTCCCTTTATCGATATACTCCACGATGCACTTCCTATCGAGAACCCGTTTGCTGTTACATAAACATTTGTAACATATGTCATATCTCCCTTAACTTCTCCTCCCTGAACAAGCCGTACCGGAATAAAAGCTGAATCGTTTGCCGCAACTGTTATTTTTTTCAGTGATTCACCAAACAGTCTCCATCCTGCCGGCGGATTTATAATTATGTTCAGCTTTTGTTCCCTGTTTGTATTATTTATTATCCTGAGAACATTTGAAGAGAAATCCCCAATCCGTGCTGTTGTTTCATCTTTTGAAAATGAAATATTCAGCCCTCCCCGTCCCTGAGAATACACATTTATGCCCGATACCACACTTAAAAACAAAAGCAGCATCAGCAAAATGTTTTTTTTCAGGTTTAGCATATTGAGGAATTTAGGCTTATACAGTTTTTAAAACATATTTATAAATTCTCCATCAGCACATATTCAATTGTAAGAGTATATTTACCCGATTTGTATACAGGATCCAGTCCCGGAACAATCTTAACATCAACATTGAATTTATAACACGAAGGGTCATCAAGGTAATTACCCGGCTTGTTTGTACCATCACCCGGACAATCAATTGCACTATCACTACTGTTTTCGGATCCTATCAGATAAACCGGATTTGAAGGATCGGGCAACGGAAAGAAATCATCAATAAGCGGTGTTCTGGATGCATTACGGAATTTTAAAAAAACAATGTCAATAGGCGGAGTTTCTCCGATATTTGAATACTCCTCTTCAACATCCCATTCTGATTTTGTTGCACTTACATACAAGTCCCACTGCAGGCTGTCGGAACGTACATTTAAAACACAGGCATTCAATATTGTGATGCCATTTACATATTTATCAATAGTATTAAAATCAAAATTGAGATCATTGCCTGTTTTCAGCTCAAACTCAAAATACTGACTTTTTACACCCTGAGGAATGAATAATAGAAACAAGAACATGAAAAGAATGAGGCCCGGGCTTATTTTATCTTTCATTTCTACACCGTTTAACACAGCGTTAAAATAACAAAAAGAAGGTTAAAAACCTTCTTTTTGTGTGAATTTATATTGCATGTTTTTTTCTACAAATCTTCTACCAACGAATATACAACTTCAATATAATAGTATCCTGCCTGTGCGTAAGCTTCTCCGTTATCGTTTGCATCGGGATTCGGGTTACTGTCAAGAGCTATTGTTGAATTTCCGAATTCAGCAGGTATACCGGGTACCAATCTCATGTCGATTCTGAATTTATGAGTATCAGGATTACCGGCAGCTGTTCCCGGAGGAAATGATTCGTTAGCTGCAGCATCAGTACCTACTGCACCGGCCAGAAACTGAGTGTCTGTACTCGGAACTCCGGCTGCAACACCTGAGTTTGTTGCTCCTTTCAAAGAAGTAAATGAGTTAATGTTTTCTGGAGCATAACTTTGAACTGAAGACTGTAGTTCAAGAATTTCGGCAGGGAGACAAGGGTTACCGTTAGTTGAGTATGCTTCAACCTGAATCCAGTTATCGGTACTTGCATACACAAAAAGGTCCCATGCTAGAGTGGCATCAACCTCAAGTTGTGTGGCATTAAACCTGGTAATACCATGCTGATACTCCTGTATAGTTTTAAAAGTAAAGTCAACCTGGGGGTTGGTTGTCATTGTAAGGTTAAGGATACCTCTAAGGTCCATTGTAACATAATTATACTCCTCATCTGACAGTTGTGCTTTCGTTGTTTGCTGGGCTCCAAATAACAGAGCAACGGCAATTGATAAAAATAGAATACGTTTCATGCTCTTTTTTTATAAAGTTAGTTAATTAATGAATTTTTTCAAAATTACTTGTCCTTTTACGGTAGCTTCGCTTATAAAGTTACAAACATTGTTGTATGTGTGTTTTTTTTGGATAAAACCCACGTAATCTTACATTAAAATTATCTTTATTTACATACTTTGCATTTAATTTTATCAATTACTCTGTTTTATGGAAAAAAATAAAAACAGTATAAAAGGGCTGCTCTTTGCTGCAATCACATCTTTATTATGGGGAGTTCTGGCTATAGCTCTTAAAATAGCACTTAAATATTTCGACCCATACACTATTGTATGGTTCAGATTTTTTATTGCATTTATTTCCCTTTTCACATATTATGCCATAGTCAGGCCTTCGTTTTTAAAAATTTTGTACCGTCCTCCCGGCCTGCTTGTTCTTGCTGCCGTTTTAATCAGCTATAATTATATTGGTTTTATGCAAGGGATAAATTATGCCGGTCCCGGCATTACCCAGGTTCTTATTCAGGCTGGAGCTATTTTACTGGGAATTGTCGGGTTCATATTCTTCAAAGAGAAAATCACTTTACTGAGAGGTGCCGGCTTTATTATTGCCGGAGCAGGCTTCTTTCTTTTTTATTCACAACAGCTAAAAGAGTTCATTATTAATCAATCAAGCCTTAATACCGGTGTTGCTTGGACTCTTTCGGCAGCCGTAGCATGGACCGGATATGCCGTAATATTTAAATTACTGGTAAGAAAATGGCCCACCCAACAACTAAATATATTTTTGTATGCCCTGCCTGTTTTGATTTTTCTTCCGCTAGCAGACTTCTCTTTGTTCACACAACCGCTTCCGTGGTACATCTGGGTTTTGCTGATATCCCTAGGATTAAATACCATAGTGGCCTACGGCTCTTTATCCATGGCCTTTAAATATGCAGAAGCAAATAAAATCAGTATTATAATAACTCTGAACCCGATCATAACATTTGTGCTCCTGGAAACAATGTTATTTTTCAATGTAAGATGGATAGAAATAAGCCCGTTTACAAATCTGGCTTACATAGGAGCATTTCTGGTCATCTCAGGTGCTGTTCTGGCAATAGGAATTAAAAAACGCTGACGGAATACATAGAAAAGAATGTCCCAAAAGTCATCATCCCTGAAGTTCACCCCAACTTTGAGGCATTATAAATTGTACCTCCTCACAATACCGTGTTTTTTACTTTTGGGACACCCTCCTAATGATTTTTTACTGTAATGTGAAATCAGTTGTTCCCCCTGCCCTGATTCGTATTAATATTTTGTGCTGTCTGTTTACCGCTCGACACAGAATTACCTCTATTGGCTATAAGAACAATTCCATACTCTTTCTCAATAAACCTGAAATACTGATATAATCTGTAGTTCAATTCAAGACCGTAATCAACATTGGGGTTATAGTCTATTTTTGTTTCATAAAAATTTCCGTATACCAAAGGATTATCATGCCTGTAATTCCACTCTGAAACATATTGAATATTCAGGTTCCTGTAATAATCATCCGAATAATACCATTCAGGATATGGCTGGGTGGCAAGGAAAGTCTCAAATGAAGGATCAAAAACTAAAAGTTCATACTCCGTACTGTCGGCATTTTCCGTCTCTGTTTTTGCTTTAGCCATTCCTGCTTCTGTTGTTCTGTTTTGAATTCCGCATGAAAAAAACACAACAGAAATCAACCCGATAATAATACTCCGTTTCATAACTACAACTTTAAACAACCTCTGCAAATACAACAAAAACCATACCACCAGGTATATGAAACAGGCTGTTGCTCAAAAAACAAAGGGCTGTCGTTTGACAGCCCTTTTAGTATTAATTATCTTCAGCTTGTTGCTTTTCGTACTCTTTAAGCAGCTGATCCTGAATTTCAGGTGGAACTTTATCATACTTTGCAAACTTCATTGTATAGAATGCCCGTCCTCCGGTGATACTACTCAACGCTGTTGAATATTTATTCATCTCCTTAAGAGGCACCTTGGCCTTTATGACCTCAAAGCCTTTTTCGCTCGACATTCCCTCAATAATTGCACGTCGTCCCTGCAGGTCACTCATTACATCACCCATTCTGTCGCTCGGCACTTTTACCTCAACATCATAAATAGGCTCCAGAATCTTAGGCCCTGCATTTTTAAATGCAGTACTAAAAGCATTACGTCCGGCAAGCTTAAATGATATCTCGTTTGAATCAACCGGGTGCATCTTTCCATCATAAACAGCTACCCTGATATCACGGGCATAAGAACCTGTCAAAGGACCTTCCTCCATCCGCTCCATTATACCTTTAAGTATTGCAGGCATGAAACGACTGTCGATAGAACCTCCAACAATACAGTTGTAGAAAATTAACTTTCCACCCCATTCAAGATCCACAACATCAGTATTTCTTACATTTAGCTTAAGCTCCTGTCCATCTACCTTATAAACAGTAGGGTCAGGCATTCCTTCATAATACGGTTCAATTATCAGATGAACCTCACCAAACTGACCGGCGCCTCCCGACTGCTTTTTATGACGGTAATCAGCCTTGGCAATTTTGGTGATAGTTTCACGATAAGGAATTTTTGGTTCAAGGAACTCAACCGGTATTTTTTCATTATTCTCAATTCTCCACTTAATAGTATTAAGGTGGAATTCCCCCTGACCATGAACAAGCACCTGCTTAAGTTCTTTCGAATACTCAACAATAATAGTAGGATCCTCTTCGTGCATTTTTTGCAAAGCTTCGCCCAACTTCTCTTCATCACTCTCATTCACGGCTTTTATAGCGGTGCGATATTTCGGATCCGGATACTTTATTGGTTCAAAAATATAATCACAACCTTTCTCATTCAGAGTATGGTTTGTATGTGTCTCTTTAAGCTTGACTGTTGCTCCTATATCACCTGCAACCAATTCACTTACCTTTGTTCTTACATTACCTGCCACACAGAAAAGTTGCGATAATCTCTCTTTAGCCTCACGGTTCATATTTATAAGGTCATCTCCCTCTTTTACTTTACCTGACATAACCTTAAAGAAAGAAACCTCTCCGAGATGCGGCTCAATACTTGTTTTAAAAACAAACAATGAAGCACAACCGTTAGGATCAACTTTTACTTCTTTTCCGTCTACAGTCTTTGGTGCCGGCATTTCTGACACAAAAGGAACAATATTTCCAAGAAATTCCATCAGACGACGAACTCCCATATCTTTCTTTGCAGCCACGCAAAATACTGGGAACAGGTCACGTTGAATCAATCCTTTCTTAATACCCTGGCGCATCTGATCCTCATTCAGCGATCCCTCTTCAAAGAACAGTTCCATCAGGTCTTCATCATTTTCGGCAGCAGCCTCGACCAAAGCATTATGCAATTCATCAGCTTTATCCTTCTCCTCTGCAGGAATATCAAGTATCTCCGGCTCTCCTCCGTCAGGTCCCCACTTATACATCTTCATCTTAAGTACATCAACCACAGCATTGAAACCAAGCCCTGCATTTATAGGATACTGAACAACTATCACTTTCTTCCCGAAAGTCTCAATCATTGATTCCAGCGTCTGCTCAAAATTTGATTTTTCGTGATCAAGATGATTAACTACAAAAATAACCGGCTTATTATACTCCTCGGTGTATCTGAACTGATTTTCTGTTCCCACCTCGACTCCCTGTGTGGAATTAACCACCATCAGCGCAGTATCTGTAACATTCAAGGAAGTTATGGTTCCGTTAATAAAATCATCGGAACCGGGGCAGTCAATAAAGTTTATTTTTTTACCTTGCCATTCGGTATACATTACCGATGAAAACACGGAATAGCCGTACTCGTGTTCCACGGGATGAT
Organism: Chlorobiota bacterium; assembly: GCA_013153405.1. Lineage (GTDB taxonomy): Bacteria > Bacteroidota > Bacteroidia > Bacteroidales > Marinilabiliaceae > JAADEM01. Next base: position 30,946 of record JAADEM010000068.1, on the reverse strand, counting down.
AGTCGGAAACCGTACTATGGTTTTCCACATCCCCTCTTCTCTTAATAACACCACCCTCATAAAGCATACACTCGGCAAGGGTGGTTTTACCCGAGCCGGCGCTTCCAAGAAGTGCTATATTTTTAATTTCATCTGCATTATAGATTTTCATATAATGAAATTTTTAAGTTAATAATATTTGGTAAAATGAGTGATGTCAAAATTAGTAATATTTAGATAACATACAAGTAAAAGTCTGTTAAATTGAGGGTTGATATTTAGTATTTTATGAGTAACATATTTTTGTTGTCACAACTACCATAACAGTTGATTTTATGATTAAATATCCTTAATTTGAACTGTAATTTTAACCTAAACCTGATAATATGAATTTAGAAGGACCCGGAAAAAAACTTAAGGTCATAATCGGAGAGAATGACATACTGTATCAACGTCCTCTGTACGAAGCTTTGCTTATTGCTGCAAAAAAATACAGAATAGCCGGAACCACCATTACCAGAGGTATTATGTCGTATGGTGCCGACAGTCTGATAAATCATGTAAAAGTATTCTCTGTTTCTGAGGATTCCCCAATTATAATTGAGATGATAGATAAAGAAGAACGAATATCGGATTTTTCCGAAATTGTATCTAAACTTATCAAGAAAGCCGGAGCAGGAGGTATTGTTTACACCGAAGATGTTAATGTTGTAATGTATAACCACTCAAAAATAACTATGTAAAGTACATTTCACAAAACCACCCCTGCCCTTATTTCAGTCGGCATAATTTACCATGTCAACTCTGCATTTCCTGTTATCTTTAAGGTTATTCAACAAATAATCAGAAAAATAATTTACCATATTCAGCATTTAACAGGGTGTAATATTATATTTGCTCCAACAAACGAACAGTTGGTTATGATAAAGATATTTTCACTTACGTTCATTCTGATTTTCTCCGGATTATCAGGGGGCCTTGCCCAGAAGCATATTCCATCGTCCAGACCCAAAATGGTCCTTTTTCTCATGCTCGATGAACTAAGTTCAGAACAACTTTTCATTATTCGCGACAAACTTTCAGATGGCGGGTTCAATAAACTCATCAGTGGTGGGGCATACTTCAGGAGTGCAGAATATCCATCGGGCAGCCATTTCGACGGCACATATGTATCAACACTTTACACAGGTTCATATCCATCAACACACGGCATAATATCCGACAAATGGTTCGAACAATTCAAAGATAAAAGTATCTATGCCATTTCTGATGACACAGGCAGGATATCAGCAAAAAAAATACTGGCTTCCGGAATTGCGGATGAGTTAAGACGTGTTTACGGAGATTCTGCAAAAATAGCAGCAGTGGGTTTTTCACCCGGTAAACTTATCTGGTCATTAGGCAATGACGTTACTAATGCTTTCTGGTTTGATAAAAAAACCGGGGATTTCATCTCTCCCCGTGACACATCAGTGCATAAACTTCCGGACTGGATTAATGAATTCAATGGGAAAAACATTGCCGACATGTATTCAGAACGCCAGTGGGGTCCGTTATTAGACATTACCGAATACCATAAGTTCACCTTCTTCAGGAACCAGCTTAAAGACAACTACACCTTTCTTTTTGAGCTGGATAAATCAAAAGGAAAAGAACCGTATGCTCCCGTTGCCGGCTCTCCTTTTGGAAATAAACTGGTTCGGGATTTTGCCCAATCACTTATTGTAAATGAAAAATTCGGGAATGATAACATTCCTGATATTCTTACAATAAATTTCATCACATCATCTCCGTTAAGCAGCGGAAATGATCATTTCGACCCGGTAGACGAAGACCTTCTTTTACGGCTTGATCTGGAAATAAAAGGACTTTTAAAATATATCGATAAAGAAATAGGACTGGAGAATGTCCTGATTGTGACATCAGGCATAACCACTCCCGGCAAGTATGTATCATCACAGCAGAAGTACGATAAAGGTATTTTCAACGGAAAAAAAGCTGCAGCATTGTTAAATCTTTATCTTATGGCTATTCATGGTCAGGGAAAATGGGTGAAAACATATTACGACGGGCAGTTTTACATGAACCACGATTTACTGGAGAAATCAAATCTTTCCATAAATAAAATTGAGCAGGAAGCTGCAGCCTTTCTTGAACAAATATCGGGTATTGCATATGCATTGCCAGCCTCTGATGTTATTGCAGCTTCAATGAACCTGCCGGCAATGCAAAACCTGAAACTAATATATCACCCCAAACGCTCGGGAGACATCCTTATAGCACTGGCTCCCGGCTGGAGAGAAGAGCTTCCCGATGGCCGCCTGGTTTCAAGAAAATGGGTAGAAGAGCGGGTTCCGTTAATTTTTTACGGATGGAAAATAACAAGGCAACTGCATAACGAACCTGTAGAAATGACAGATGTGGCTCCATCTATCTGTTCTTTCCTGCAAATCAGTTATCCGAACGGTTGTGAGGGGAAAGCTCTTCCCGATCTGACAAGATAAGACAACAAATAATCTTCAGGTCTGTTACATGGTCAGGTCGTGGAAGATGGATTCTAGGTCTTTCTCCTCCTGTATTATCTCAAGCAAAACCAACTCATTGCGCACCGCAAATCTGAATATATCCGGACGAACATCTATTCCTGGTTCTGATGTTATCAGAAGTTTATTTTCGCCAGTCTCTTCCACTGCAAAAACGCCTTTCAGTAGTTTTAGTTTTTCCAAATCAGGTTTTACATCAAACTCAACAGTTATGGTTATGCCGGAACCTGCATTAAGCGATGACAGATTGTAAGCTTTTTCGTCAGCAACAATCTTCCCGTTATTTATTATTATAACTCTCTCACAAATTGCCTCTACCTCCTGCATTATGTGGGTAGACAACATTATGGTTTTATCCCTGCCTATTTCGGTTATCAGACTTCTCACTTCGAGAATCTGATTAGGATCAAGACCTGTGGTTGGTTCATCGAGTATCAGCACGTCTGGGTCTGGAATCAGTGCCTGGGCAAGTCCAACCCTCTGCCGGTATCCTTTCGATAAAGCCCCAATCTTTTTATGCGCTTCCGGTGCAAGGCCTGTCCGGTCTGTAATTTCTTTTACTTTCTGCTTAATGCCTGATATTTTATAAATCCCCGCAACCATTTCAAGGTACTCCCTGACATACATATCCAGATACAACGGGTTGTGTTCAGGAAGATAACCAATTCTTTTCCTCAACTCAAGAGAATAGTCTCTGACAGGAATATTGCATACAGAAACCTCTCCGCTGCTTGCCGGCAGATATCCCGTAATTATTTTCATCATAGTGGATTTTCCGGCTCCGTTCGGCCCGAGAAATCCGACTATCTCACCCGAGTTGATTGAAAATGACACATCATCCAGGGCTTTCTGCTTGCCAAAATAACGAGTTACGTTTTTTACTATTACCGACATGTTTTAATATTGATTAATTAATTGTAAAGTTATTAACTTTTAATACAATTACAGCACAATAAATTACAAAATTATTTATACACTTATTGTTACAAAATAAAGCCTTCTGAGAACAACTGCTTTATATCATATTTAATAGAAATTTACAGAAAAAACTTACTCCCTGTATTTAATTTTATTCTGTCACCAATTGATTAATCATTTAATCGTTCCCGTTTCCGGAACCTTTGTTTACAACGTCCCTGATATATGTTATCATAAAAAGTTGCTATTACTCATGTTTATCTGTATTTTTAAAAACAAATTTCCTAAAACCGTTACTCCTTCCATCGATGGACAACACAACAAAAGATATTCAGAAAATAAAAGAAGTAATTCTGAATAAATCATTTTTCGCATTTGCTTTTCTTGGAATTCCAACGTTAGCCACTTCACTTTTCCGCATCTACACATCAGGTTGGAACAACATTTATTTGTTTCAGATAATCTTTGTAATCCTTCTTTGGATATTCTTTTTTTTCCGCGGTAAAATCTCCTTTAACCTAAAAATATATTTTTTAAGTGCAATGGGCATGATTGCCGGATTAATGGGAGCTTACACCTGGGGACTTATTGGCGGCTGGCTGGTTTTAATTACGATCCCTCCTGTGATTTTCTCTCTTTTTTACAGCAAAAAAACCGGACTTCTCACAGTATTGGGAGCCGGAATTATGCTGGCTTTCATCTCGTTATTCATACATTCAGACACTCTGTTTATTTCTGAAATGTCAAACAAGCAGGCAACATTTTTCTGGATAAACACCATAATAACATATATGTTTTTAACCTCCCCGCTTGTTATTTTAGTTGGTGAAACCGGGAATATGCTTGAGAGCCATATAAAAAAACTCAGATTTAAATCCGATGAACTTTTACGCTCACAGGAATATCTTTCGAGTACTATCGATTTTCTGCCTGTGGCAATAGGAATTGCATCATTCGAGGGAAAAATACTAAAACTAAATAAACGTTTTGTCGAGCTGTTTGGATATAACACTGAAAATATTCCTACTCTGAACGAGTGGTATAACAAAGCATTCTCTGATGATTACCGTAATGAAGCGGTAAGACAATGGGAAAAAAGCATAGATGTTGCCATGCAACACAACATTAATGTACCTCCCAGAATTTTCAGAATAACCGGTACCGGCATGAACACACTGGTTGTTGAAGTCTCTTTTAAAATGGTGAAAAAACAACTGATATTTGCATTCAGGGACATCACTGCCAATGTTGAATATGAAAAAAACCTGGAACAAAAAAAAGAAGAACTGAAGCTCCAGAATGAAGCTTATAAAAAACTCAACCTTGAACTTGAAGAGAGTAATGTGCAAATGTCGGTGATAAACAAATCACTGAAAATAGAAAAGAAAAAAGCTGAACAAAGTGATAAGTTCAAAACTTATTTTCTAAAAAACATATCGCATGAAATAAGAACCCCTTTAAACGGAATTATGGGATTCTCAGAAATGCTGCGCCAGAAAAACATTTCGGCAGAAGAAAGAGAACTTTATGCTGATTTTGTAATAAACAGCGGCAGGCAGTTTCTGTCCATAATAGACAAGATAGTAACACTGGCCGATCTTGAAGCAGGTAACGAAGACATAAGCAAATCCGACACAGATATTTCCGGATTAATGAAGGAACTTTATAATAATTTTGAACAGGAAGCTGAATTCAAATGTCTTTCCCTTAAATACGACAAGCCCGCTACGGGAACTCTTAAAAACATGAATACTGACAGAGATAAAATAAAACTTGTACTTGAAAACCTAATTGAGAATGCTATAAAATTTACAAATGAGGGAGAAGTACGGTTTGGATACGAAATAATAAATAAAAAAAACATATCGTTTTACGTAAAAGATACCGGTATAGGAATCCCTGTTAAGAATCAAAAAATAATATTCGACAGATTTATGCAGGGAGGACCTGACATAATGAAAAAATATGGTGGTGCCGGACTTGGGCTCGCCATTATTAGTTCTGTTATAAATTTACTGGGAGGCTCTATTAAAGTATCTTCCCGAGTCGGGGAAGGCAGTACATTTACCTTTTTATTGCCACTGGAAGTACCAACCGGAGTTGTGGTTAATTGACTGCAGCATCTTTTCTTCTTTTCCTTTTCAAAAATTACCTTTGTAAAAAATATAATCATCATACTCCGTTATGGCCAATACAATTAACAATACGGGTTTTTGTGAAAACCTGTTTAATTACGAAAGAAACAAAACAAGAGAAGTTAAAGTAGGCTCGGTATTCATAGGAGGCAATAATCCTGTCAGAATACAATCAATGACAACAACCGACACTCTTGATGCCGAAAAGACAGCGCAACAGGCAATTAAAATAATTAAAGCCGGAGGAGAAATCGTAAGAATAACAACTCAGGGCCAACGGGAAGCCCGAAACCTGAAGCCAATAAAAAAAATAATACGGGATGCTGGCTACAATACCCCGATAGTAGCGGATATTCATTTCAATCCCAATGCTGCATTAATAGCGGCCCAGATAGTCGAAAAAGTAAGAATCAATCCGGGCAATTTTACCGGTGATGCTAAAAAATTCGATTTCGATAAATTTGACGATAAGGAGTTTGAGGCCGGACTTATTAAAATGAAAGAAAAAATCGTTCCGTTTCTTGATACATGCAAAAAAAACAATACGGCCATAAGAATCGGAACTAATCATGGCTCTTTGTCTGACCGTATAATGAGCCGGTTTGGCGACACACCTGAAGGAATGGTGGAATCGTGCATGGAGTACCTGAGGATATGCGAAGAAAATGATTTTCGCAATATTGTTCTCAGTATAAAATCGAGCAATACCCGTGTTATGGTACATACAGTCAGACTACTGGTTACAAAAATGAAACAGGAAGGGATGAATTATCCGTTACACCTTGGTGTAACTGAAGCCGGAAGCGATGATGAGGGCAGGATAAAGTCAGCAGTCGGTTCCGGTGCACTTCTTGTCGACGGAATTGGAGATACGTTAAGAGTCTCGCTGACAGAAAATCCCGAAAAGGAAATTCCTGTTGCCCAAAAACTGGTAAATCATATTTTAAGCCATAAAAACCACAAGCAAATAAAACCGGTAAATGACCGGAATTATTTTCCTTATGAGTATAGGCGCAGAAAAACCCACGAAGTACTCAATGTAGGAGGAAGAAATACTGCTGTTGTCATCTCCTCCAGGCAAAATATGAATGCATTTATAAACGAAATAAATCTTCCCGACTTCTACTACAACAGCTACGAAAAAAACATAGAATCGGGAAACATTACATACAGAATTCTGGACACAAAAGACCTTGGCACACCACTATCTTCCGAAGAGGTTGTTTTTCTTCACACCACACATTCCAAAGCTAATGAGGAATTGTTTTCTTTCCTTGAGCGGCATAAAAACACCATAGTGCTTTTAGACTCCGATACCGGCAACCCTCCTGTTGAACAGCGTGCCTTCATTCTGGAGCTTGCCAACAGGAACCTTACAAATCCAGTTATTATTATTGCCAGATACAATGAAAACAATAAAGAGAGTTTTCAGATTGCATCAGCTGCCGATACCGGAATTCTTTTTCTCGATGGCCTGGCCGACGGCCTTCTGCTCCTGAATAACGGAACAATACCGGAAGAAACCATAACCGACACGGCATTCGGTATACTTCAGGCTTCTAGAGTGCGATTTACTAAAACAGAATTTATCTCATGTCCAGGTTGCGGACGTACGCTTTTTGATCTTCAAAAGATAACTAAAGAGATAAAATTACGTACAAAACATTTAAAAGGGCTAAAAATAGGAATAATGGGATGCATCGTAAATGGCATAGGAGAGATGGCTGATGCCGATTACGGATATGTGGGAACCGGACCTGACAACATTAGTTTATTTAAAAACAAAGAGCTGGTAAAAAAGAATATCCCATTCAACGATGCAGTTGACGAGCTTATAAATCTGATTAAAGAGAACGGAGATTGGATAAATCCATAATAAATTCCCGGCAGTTTGTCAAAAATTGAAAAAAAATATATATTTAACCTGTTATGTTATAAGGATAATTTTGCAATGGTGATTATGTTTTTTTAAATTGCAAACACCAAATAATTAAAGAAATCGGACCTGCATGAAAAAGTTTACGTTATCATTTATTTTTATTGCTCTTTCACTACTCTCTCTAAATGCCGGGAATATTGTTCTCAGGGGAACATACCAAGGTGAGAATTTATACGTAAAAAATCCATTTGCCCCCAGTGGTGTAGGTTACTGTATTTATGAAGTTACGGTAAATGGAATGACTACGACTGACGAGATTAATTCAAGTGCATTTGAAATCGACCTTTCTGTATACGGTTTCCAAAAAGGAGACGAACTGGTTGTTAATATAAAATACAAAGACGGGTGTAAGCCCAAAGTTCTCAATCCGGAAGTACTTAACCCTATTGCTTCTTTTGAAATTAAAGACATTAAAATAAAAGACAACGAACTTGTTTGGTCCACAATAAATGAGTCCGGATCTTTACCGTTCATAATTGAACAGTTTCGTTGGAATAAGTGGGTAAAAGTTGGTGAAGTTAAAGGCAAGGGCAAACCGACTCTTAATACTTACAAAGCTCCCCTGCGTCTGCACAGCGGAGAAAACAAATTCCGTATCAAACAGGTTGATTACCGCAAAAAACCTCGTTATTCGCAGGAAGTTATAACAATATCCACAAAACCTGAAGTTACATTCTCTCCTGAAAGAGTTGACGATGTTATTACATTTTCGGCCCCTACTATGTATGAAATATATGACGCATACGGAGGAATTGTGTTTAAAGGTTACGGTGACAAAGTAAAAGTAGGAGGACTTGAAAAAGGCAAATACTACATTAATTACGACAACAAAATGGGGCGCTTTACGAAAAAATAACAATCGCTGAACTAATTTAATAACTAAAAAGGCAGCCTTGTGGTTGCCTTTTTTAATTCCTGTGCCCTGAGTTTAAAACAATTCACTATTTTTGCAAGCTGAATAAAACGGAAATATAAAATCAAGAAATGGAAAATATTCGTCGGACAAAAGTTGTTGACATCCTTAAAATGGATGACTTTGGGAAAAGAGTTAATGTAAAAGGCTGGGTAAGAACAAAACGCGGCAACAAGCATGTGAACTTCATTGCATTAAATGACGGCTCTTGCATTCAGAACCTTCAGATAGTTGTTGATGTACCTGATTTTTCTGAAGATTTATTAAAGAAAATCACAACCGGGGCATCGGTATCTGTCAATGGAGATCTTATTGAATCGCAAGGAAGCGGACAGAAAGTAGAAATACAGGCAAAAGAGATTGAGGTATTGGGAGTAGCCGATCCCGACAAATATCCTTTACAACCCAAAAAACACACACTTGAATTTCTCCGGGAAATAGCACACCTGCGTTTCCGTACAAACACGTTCGGTGCAATCGCCAGGGTTCGCCATGCTATGATCTTTGCTGTACATAAATTCTTTAACGAAAAAGGATTCCTGAATATTCACACACCCATAATCACCGCTTCAGATGCTGAAGGTGCAGGTGAAATGTTCAGGGTTACAACGCTTGATTTGAACAATATACCCAGGACAGAAAACGGGGAGATTGATTTTTCAGAAGATTTTTTCGGAAAATCAACAAACCTTACTGTTTCCGGACAACTAGAAGGTGAACTTGCGGCACTTGCTTTGTCCGAAATATACACCTTTGGACCTACTTTCCGAGCCGAAAACTCCAACACATCAAGGCACCTTGCCGAATTCTGGATGATAGAACCCGAAATGGCTTTTTATGACCTGAACGACAACATGGACCTTGCCGAAGAGTTTCTGAAGTTCCTAATCAGGTATGCTCTTGATAACTGCATGGATGACCTGAAATTTCTCAGCAAACGACTTCAGGATGAAGAGAAAAACAAGAAAGCCGACGAACGTTCAATGGAACTTATAGAAAAACTCCGGTTTGTACTCGAAAATGACTTTGTCAGACTTACATACTCTGAAGCCATCGACATCCTTAAAAACTCAAAACCAAACAAGAAAAAGAAGTTCAAGTATCTGATTGAAGGGTTCGGAGCAGACCTGCAGTCTGAACACGAACGCTATCTTGTCGAAAAACACTTTAAAAAACCGGTTATTCTTACCGACTATCCCAAAGAGATAAAGGCATTTTATATGAAACTCAACGATGACGGAAAAACAGTAAGAGCTATGGATATACTGTTTCCGCAAATTGGAGAGATTGTTGGAGGCTCCCAGCGTGAAGAAGACTACAACAAGCTTGTGGAACGAATGAAAGAAATGAATATACCGGAAGAAGAAATGTGGTGGTATCTCGATACCCGCAGATTTGGCTCAGTTCCTCACAGCGGCTTCGGGCTTGGTTTTGAACGAATGATTCTGTTTATTACCGGCATGGGCAATATCAGAGATGTGATACCATTCCCTCGTACCCCTAAAAACTGTGAGTTTTAAAAACAACATAACATAAAATAATTATTGGGAGCCGGGCAAAAGTCCGGCTCTCTTGCAAAAAAAGTGCCAAAATATCACAACCGCTTTTTTATGTCTAAAATATATTTTAAATTTGTTGTAAACATACTCACCTGAGACTAATTAAAATCAACGGCTCTTTTTACTGTAAATGCTGTGTTTTTTTGAAACTTTTTAGTATTATGTGAGTATTACTTAATACACGTGGAAAGCAAAAGGAATAGTTGATGTTAAAACAAAGTTTACAACAAAAATTACAACAAAAATTATCACCTCTTCAGATACAGGTGATAAAACTTCTCGAAATACCAACAGCCGAACTCGAACAGCGTATAAAAAAAGAGATTGAAGAAAATCCTGTACTTGAATTCGAAAACAACGGAACTGACGAAGATAATGAACATGAACCGGTAACAGAAGAAGAAAAAACTGACATATCAATTGATGAGTACATTAAGAGCGACAATATGCCTTCATATGTTTTCAGTAGTTCTAACTCATCAAAGGATGACAAACACGAAGATGTTCCTTTCTCTGTAGGACGGACTTTTCACGAATATCTTATCAGCCAGCTCGGATTACGAATACTTGACGACAGACAAAAAATCATTGCAGAATACATTATCGGAAATATCGATGAAGACGGTTATTTGAGACGGGAGGTGGATGAAATAATAGATGATATTGCTTTTTCACAAAATATTGAGGTAGACGAAAAAGAGGTTCTTGATGTGCTCGAAATTATTCAGGATTTTGACCCTCCAGGTGTAGGTGCCAGGGATTTAAGAGAATGCCTTCTGCTTCAGCTAAAACATAAAGACATGGACGATCCGGTGGTGGCTCTGGCTTACCGGGTCATTAAGGATTTTTTCGACGAGTTTACAAAAAAACATTATGAAAAAATACTTCGTAAACTCAACATCTCTGAAGAGGAACTGAAAGAGGTACTCGAAGAAATACTAAAACTTAATCCGAAACCGGGAAGCGCTTACAGTAACCCGCTGAGCAAAACAGTGCAAAACATAATCCCCGACTTTATACTTGAATACGAAGATGGCAAGTTCAAACTTGAGCTTAACAACAAAAGCATTCCCGAGCTCAGAGTCAGTAACACCTATTCGGAAATGCTTGAAGACTACAACAATAACAAGAAAAACCGAAGCAAAGAGAAGAAGGAAACAGTGATGTTCATCAAACAAAAACTGGATTCGGCAAAGTGGTTTATCGATGCTATCAAACAGCGGCAAAACACACTGATGACAGTAATGGAGGCTATTCTTGAGTATCAGAAAGAGTACTTTAAAGATGGTGACGAAACCAAACTCCGTCCCATGATACTTAAAGATATTGCCGACATGACCGGCCTTGATATCTCAACCATATCACGGGTTTCCAACAGTAAATACATACAAACTCATTTCGGAATATTCCCTCTTAAATATTTTTTCTCCGAAGGACTTCAGACTGATACCGGAGAGGAAGTCAGTACAAGGGAAATAAAGAAGATACTTGAAGACCTGATTGAAAATGAAGACAAGCACAAACCGCTTACTGACGAAAAGCTGGCAGAAATGCTAAAAGAAAAAGGATATAACATTGCCAGAAGAACCGTAGCTAAATATCGTGAGCAACTTAACATTCCGGTTGCACGCCTACGAAAAGAAATATAAGCCAATTTAGACCCGATATATATGAAATACTTCTTTAAAATCTTATCTGTTGTTCTGCACCCGATGTTTATGCCAGTCATCGGGCTTTTTCTAATATTCAGTTTCGGCGACCATCATGTCTATACTCCTTTACCGGTTCGCAGAATTGTTTATGTCACCGTATTTGTCACCTCATGTATACTCCCGTTGAGTGCATTACCTCTGCTTTTTATAATGAAACGGGTAAACAGCCTGGCTATGAAAACCCGTAGGGAAAGAATCTGGCCAATGTTTATTACCGGTATGTTTTTTATAACAGGTTATTATTTCCTTTATAGTTTAACCGCGGTTCCCGAACTGATTTTAAAGTATATTTTTGCCACAATTATAACAATATTTGTCTCTCTGGCAATTACCATTTTCTGGAAAATAAGTATTCACCTTACCGGCATAGGTGGATTGACAGGAGGAATTCTGGCTCTGGCTTACATAACCGGAACCGATCTTCACCTTGTAGTTTCGGCACTGTTTCTGGCAGCCGGCTTACTGGGAACGGCAAGAATATACCTGCAGGAACACAATCCTGCACAAGTTTATGCAGGATTTTTGCTTGGTTTTACAATCGTATTTTCTCTTATTCTTTTTTAATTGTTATAAACTTCGTGTAACGCTTCTGAAACATTTATAACATAATCGGCAAGTTTCTCGCACTCTGAAAACAAATCGTTGAAAATAATACCTGTATCGTAGGTATAAACATTGTTTCTTATATTATCCAGATGCTCCGATTTAAGTTGATTTCGATATGCATTTATTTCTGCTTCAATCTCCTGAGCTTTGCGGAAATTTATGTTGTACGATTCTTCATTGAGATTATCGCACATTACCGACAACGATTCTTCAACTAAATCGAACATAAGCTCAAGCTTTTTCATCACTTCTGGAGTAAATTTTACTTTTCGCTCCCGCATACGGTTAATAGTACGGGCAAGATTGTAATTACTATCTCCTATACTCTCCAGATCACTCACCAGTTTCATAATGGCCCTTACCTGACGACGCCCGGTATCACTAAGTTTACTCTGATTTACAAGTGAAAGATAATTGGCAATTTCAACTTCAACTTCATCCGATATACGTTCATATTTCTCTATCTTGGCAAACAGTTTCGTAAACTTGGCATCATCATGAGTATGAATCAACTTTCTGATGAAACCAAACATCTTTTTAGTATGCTTGGCGTAAAACTGCACCTCTTTCTTTGCCTGAAATAAAGAAAGCTCCGGAGTAGATAAAAGTCCGGTAGTAATATATTCAAGACGAAACTCTTCTTCGTCATCATCCTTGGCAGGAATTATTTTCTCTACCAGAATCTTAAATACCGGAATAAACCATATAAATATCAGAGTATTAATTACGTTAAACGAGGTATGGAAAACTGACAGTGCAATAGGAATTGCAGCCGGATCCTCAGATGGAGATATTCCTCCGTGATTAGTCACCAGGGTATCAATAAAATGTACAAACGGCCTGAAAACAACCAACATCCATAATACTCCAAGTATATTAAACAAAAAATGCACAAAAGCAGCCTGTTTTGCCGATGTGTTCCCCACCGAAGCTGCAAGGTTGGCAGTAATTGTTGTCCCTATATTCTCACCCATAATCATAGCAGCTGCAAGCTCAAATGGTATCCAGCCCTGATTACACATTACAAAAGTCAATGCCATGGTAGCACTCGACGATTGAATTATTATTGTAAGAACAGTTCCTATTGCAAGGAAAATCAATATGGAACCAAAACCCAAGTCTGTATAATTTTGCAGGAAAGATAAAATTTCAGGATTTGCTTTCAGGTTAGGTACCGAACCTTTCAGCTCTTCAAGTCCCATAAACAACAGTGCAAAACCAATGATAAATTCACCCCAGGTTTTTCTTTTGGTTTTCTTTGAAAAAATAAGCGGTAAACTTATACCTATTAAAGGAAGTGCATAAGCACTTATTTTTACCTTAAATCCTAAAAGAGAAATCAACCATCCGGTTACTGTTGTTCCGATATTTGCCCCCATTATAACACCTATCGACTGGGTCAGATTCAGAAGCCCGGCATTTACGAAACTTACCACCATTACCGTTGTGGCCGAAGAGGACTGAATAATCGCAGTAACAAGGAATCCCGTAAGAACTCCAAAAAATCTGTTTGAGGTCATTGAGGCAAGAATGTTCCTCATTTTCGAGCCTGCCACTCGCTGAAGGGCCTCACTCATCATTTTCATTCCAAACAAAAACAGTCCTAATGAACCGATAAGTGTCAGAAAATCAAGAAAGGTATAATTCATTGGTTTCGTTGATAAATTATCTGATTATGCTAATAAATTTAAAACTTAAATATCACAAACTGTAACATACCGTTACAAATATGAGAAAAAAAAGACATTCCATTACAAATAAATATAATATTCTTTACTAAAAATATATGCTCCAGAATATCACGATAAGAAATACTTTAAAAATCAAAGTCTTCAACTCTAAAGATATAACACTATGATATTAATACAGAAAAATCAAAAAACAGATAAAAGGCCTGTTTCGTGAATTGCAGTTTCAAATAATGACTTTTATTTATACAAAACCAATAAGATATTTATGAAATAAGTAACCAGTTGTAGTATGCTCTGATTTTAATTAAAAATTCAGAAAATACAGGTTACAAATACTATCGCACTAACGCCTGCGGAATAAACTCAAAAATCACATAAAATAATTTTCATGTTCTAAATACATTTTGACTGATTTCAGTACATACTTTCCCAACAACACCAATGCCCTCTGGATTCAGTGCATTATACTTAATACTTTATAATATAGAGATAGCTAAAAAAGATCTGAAAAATGAATTTCCGGAGCTGTAAGGCCTATATGCTCCGGAATCATACGAAATCTCCGGTTATTACAATAATGTATTAACCGGAAACCTTTTTGCTCTTGCATGAAATGTCATGCAAAGAATAGCCTTGTTACATTTTTATAGAACAACAATCAATGTTACTAATGCAACTACCAATACCTGAAAAATAAGAAATCTTACAGGAACGTCCACACCTTTAACCTTCTGGCTAACGGCTGCTGCTACTTTTTCACCCATAATGATAAATTTTAAATTAAAAAATTATTAAATACAAAGTAGAGCTTTATGCCATAGTTTATTCTTTAGACGTTTAATTTTAAAAAAGGTTTCCTTTTTAGTGTAAAAAAAACAATAAATTATGTGTTCTGAATTTTATTTATCTTTGCTTTGCAAAGGGATAAGCCATCTTCAGGGATATTTTTCCATAATTAAAATTCTGAATTTTAACTAAAAATAAAAATTAAAACAGATAAAATCAACATTATATGTCAAATCTTAAGTTTGAAACTTTACAATTACATGCCGGACACCAGCCGGACAATGAAACTCTTTCGCGTGCAGTCCCAATTTACCAGACCAGTTCATATCTGTTCAGGGACGCCGAACATGCTCAAAACCTGTTTAGTTTAAAAGAATCTGGCAATATATATACCCGGATACAAAATCCTACAACTGACGTATTTGAAAAACGAATGGCAGCTCTTGAGGGTGGCACAGGTGCATTAGCCGTCTCATCAGGACAGGCAGCTCAGTTTATTGCACTTACAAATTTTCTTCAGGCCGGCGACAGCTTTGTTTCCACTTCTTATCTATATGGAGGAACATACATACAATTCAAAGTACAATTCAAACGTCTTGGCATAAATGTAAAATTTGTTGAAGGAGATGACCCTGCCTTGTTCGAAGCAGCAATTGATGACACCACTAAAGCCATTTATATTGAGACAATTGGAAACCCCAGGTTTAACATACCCGATTTTGAAGCAATAGCAGAAATTGCACGTAAACATGACATTCCATTAGTTGTAGACAACACTTTCGGTGCCGGAGGCTATCTGTTCAAGCCTCTTGAACACGGAGCAAATATTGTGGTTGAATCGGCAACAAAATGGATTGGAGGTCACGGAACATCAATAGGCGGTGTAATTATTGACGGTGGAAATTTTAACTGGAACAACGGCAAATATCCACTTATGACCGAACCATCAGAAGGTTATCACGGTCTAAAATTCTGGGATGAGTTTGGTGAAGGCTCTCCATACGGTAACATCGCATTCATTGTGAGAGCCAGAGTAGAAGGATTAAGAGACTTCGGACCGGCCCTGAGTCCTTTTAATGCCTTTCTTCTGCTACAGGGACTTGAAACTCTTTCATTAAGAGTTGAACGTCACGTACAAAATGCTCTTACTCTTGCACAGTGGCTTGAAGCACATCCGATGGTTGAATATGTAAATTATCCCGGACTTAATTCAAGCCCGTTCTATAAACTGGCAAAAAAATATCTGAAACGAGGTTTTGGAGGTGTTCTTTCTTTTAAATTAAAGGGCAGTTCCGAAATGGCAGATAAGCTCATTAACAACATGAAGCTGGTAAGTCATCTGGCAAACATAGGGGATGCAAAAACACTTATCATACATCCGGCATCCACCACACATGAGCAATTGTCGGCTGACGAACAAAAAGCATCCGGCGTTGAACCCGGACTAATGAGAGTCTCTGTAGGGATAGAGCATATTGATGACATAAAAGCTGACTTTGAACAAGCATTTTCCGGTTTATAGTTTTTTTAACCTTTTACATTAAAAATAATCAGGCTAATTAGTTTAGTCTGTTTATTTTTGTGCTCAAATTATATCAAGATGAACGAGAAACTAAAAATTGGACTGTTCGGATACGGAGTCGTCGGCCAGGGACTATATGATGTACTTCAATCCACACCTGCTTTTGATGCAACAATAGACAAGATAGTTGTAAAAGAAAAAAAACAAAGAAATCTTCCAGACGGAATGTTTTTTTACAGCCCTGACGATATATTAGAAGATCCGGACATAAATGTGGTAGTTGAACTTATTGATAATTCGGAAGATGCATACCGGATAGTAAAGAAGGCTCTGAAGAAGGGGAAAAGTGTGGTTTCAGCCAATAAAAAAATGCTTGCCGAACATCTTGAAGAAATGGTGCAATTGCAAAAAGAGAATAATGTGTCCTTACTGTATGAAGCATCTGCTTGTGGAAGTATTCCTATTATCAGATCGCTTGAAGAGTACTACGACAATGATCTGCTGCTTTCGGTTACGGGAATATTAAACGGTTCTTCCAACTATATTCTGTCTAATGTTTTCGATCATAACCAGTCATACGAAGAAGCCCTGAAAGAAGCACAGAATCTTGGATTTGCAGAAAGCGACCCGTCTTTCGATGTAGAAGGTTATGACTCCTTATACAAACTAATAATTATAACTCTTCACAGTTTTGGTGCCATAGTAAAACCTGAAAATGTTTTGACATACGGGATCTCAAACATAAATGAGTTTGACATCAACTATGCACGCGAAAAGCGTTTTAAGATAAAACTGGTTGGCCAGGTAGAACGTCTTCATGATCAGAACATCTCACTTTTTGTTCTTCCTCGATTTGTTGGTAAGGATAAATACATTTACAGTGTTGAGGAAGAGTTTAACGGAGTTGTTGTTAAAGGAAAGGCCTACGACAAACAGTTTATGTTTGGGAAAGGAGCAGGAGGACATCCCACAAGTTCGGCTGTCCTTTCTGACATTACAGCACTGGCACACAACTATAAATACGAATACAAGAAACTAAACTATTTTAAGAAATTCAGCTATTTTAAAGACGGTGCTGTTGAAATATATCTTCGGTACAGTGACTCTGCAATACTTAAACATTTTGCTTTTGAATCAATATCAGAAGAGTACAAAGGTCCTGAATACAGCTACAAAATAGGATTTATCAAACTTTCGGATCTAATAAAAATAAACCGTCTGCTCCGCGAGATGGATATTTTTATTGCTCTAACCGGGAAAAAACTTAACTACTAAATTACAAAAGAGGATGTTCAAAAGGTCATCATTCTGATTGGAGTAAAACCTGCCTGCCTTCCTGTCTATCTGCCATGTATCTCCGACTTAGTCAGACAGGCCAGATACCCTCTTTTCAATGACTCTGTTTGAACATCCTCTTTTTCGCTTAATATATCCGGTAATCTGCACCGGAATAATACCAAACTTAATATAGCACTTTTTATTTTTTAATTATTTTCTGAGTATAAACTTCAGAATCTTTGGTAACCTTTACTATGTAAGTTCCATTATTTAGTCCGCCAAGGTCGATTATAAACGAGCCGCTTGCATTAACACTGCGTTTAACAATCTCTCTTCCGGAAATGTCGTAGACAGAATATGTTATTTCGCTCACACTGCCTGAACCAAGTTCAAACTTCACAAAATCAACTGCCGGATTAGGATATGCCTTTAGTTCCGGATTTCCGGACCGATTGAAAATACCGGTTGAAGCCCCTTCCACCAGCGTCAGTCCGGAATACATCGGAGAATATCCGGTGAAATCACTATCAAAATCGAAATGTTTTGTATAAGTATCTGATTCCGGGTTATATTCAAAAATAACACCATTACCGTTATCTCCTCCTTCCTCTGTCATTCCCCACATTGAACCGTCAGTACCGGGCACAAGTACTCCCATTGGCGAGTATCCTTTGGTAGTCACCAAAGCCAGTTTTACCGTAAAAACACCTGTAGCAATTTCATACTCAAAAAGATAACTTCCATTTTTTGAGCTATGTACCATACCGTAAAGTTTTCCGTTCTGCTCCAGAAATCCGGAATAACATCTTTCATAATTATCGGTACTTGATACATAAAGATTACTGAATGTTTTAGCAGCAACATCATACTCCCTAATTCCCCACTGCCAGTTATAATAACTGCTGGCCTTATTGTTTTCAACAAGTCCGTATAATTTGTTATTCGATACAAGTACCAGGTTGCCCGACGGGTACATTGCACAAGTATCGGGAAATTTCATCACGACATCAAATTTATTATTGTTTTCAGGATCTATACTGTATAAGACTCCATGTCCAGATATTCCGCCAATTCCTCCCATACGGGCTGTACCATAAAGTTTGCTGTCGGGGCCCGGCACAAGTCCAGACTGTAACAGCCTTCCTGCAGAAGCATCAACAGAATCATTAAAGTCAACTATTTTATGAAAATTATCTCCCGATGCATTAATGTCGTATGTAAAAACAGTACCGTAACCCGGAGCTTTATCAGGTTCACCGTTTGTATATGTTGTACCATAAATTATACCGTTATATTCCATCAGGGTATTCTGCTGCATACTGTATACACTGCCGTAAATATCTCTTGAACCGAAACCTCCGTTTTCACCGGTAAAATCAACAAGTTTACTATATTCTTTTGTCTCTGGATCAAACTCAAACAAAACTCCGTCACCGTAATAATATGTTCCCCGGCCACCATTTGATGTCATGCCGTACAACTTACCGTTCGATGCCAAAAGAAGGGATGACTGCGGTTCGGCACCTTCAGCATATTCTTCCATGGGATCACCTCCACCAAACCTGACAAGAGGCATAAATGATTTTTTGTCGGGATAATAAACCGAAACACCTGCTGACAATGCGGTTAAATATGTGGTTGCATCCGACTCTATCAGATATTTGATAATACCCTCTTCATGCAATGTCAGTTCATATGACAACTGAGGCCCTTCACCACTACCAGGGCTATAAGCATAAATACGGTACTTTCCTGAGCTGTAAATTGAAAAATAGATAGAATCTCCAAGCTGATCGAATGAGTTAATATTGTTATCATCTCCTAACCAGTACGACGATGTTATATTATCTTTTACGTAATTATATTCAATAAGATAGTCACTATCACCCCAATCCATAATCCCAAGCAACGTCGAGTCTGTAGCAACAATCAGGCGTCCGTCCTCATTCCGTTGATAACTGTCGGAAAATGGGAAATGTAAAATATAAGATGCATTATCGATGTCAAGTTCCATAAAATCATCGCTACCCGGACAGAAAAGCTTTCCGTCATTTGTTTTAGTAAAAGGCCCGTAGGGATAAAAAGAATCTGAGTCCGGAACATTCAGAATAACATTTACCGAATTATCCTGTGGAGTAAACATAAAGAAATCCCATCCTTCTTCAACCGAACCGTCAGAAGTTCCCTTTCTTTTTCTCAGGTTAAACACAATGGTATTGTCATCTACCGCTGAGAAAAAGCATCCTGAAGGACTATATGTGTAAACACCGTCGTCGGGATAAACCTCAGCATTGAACTTTGCTACAATCTCCGATGAATTGGAGAATAATGAATAACGAATAAGACCTATAGAGTCGTTCGGCAACAGAACAATTCCAACAATAAGTTCACCGTCGAAAAGGATAATGTCACCGGGAGGATTTCCCGAATTCTGAACATGAAAGCTGTAAGGAAGTTCATACAGTATGCGCGACTCTCCGGTCGATAAGTCGTATGTGTAGATTGAATTACCTTCCTGCTCATCATAAGTTGAATTTTCATTAGAACGTTCACAAACTCCAACATATACACCTGATGACTGTTCGAAAAGAACCAAAGGATCGTAAACAGGATTAGGTTTAAACAGATATTCATCGGTATAAGTTCCGGTACCCGCATCAAAGCTGAATATAGTACCGCCTCCGTATTGGGAGTAAGAGGATGTTACTCCGTAAAACACCTGCCCTTTTACCATTACGGTCAGAAACATAGCGATTAATAGCGAAAAGTAAAAGTTTAGTTTCATAAGATCTTATTTAACATTAAACATTATTTTGTTTTTATCTCTTTCAGCTCAAAAACCCAGTAATGACCAAACGGACTCTCATTAAGGTCTTTAATAACTTTTGCCACCACCCCGGGTTTATCGTTTATCATCCAAATCTTAACTTTCTCATCCATTTCACCCATCGACTCCACCACTGTACAGTCAAAAATACCTGCAGGTGTAGTTATCTGTTCATTACCGGCAACCCTGAAAACATCACAATTCACAGGAAATATATAAGAGAAGTCATCATATGTCTGGATTTTATTATCTCCTTGCGGATATTTTTTAAAAACGTCTTCGGCGTTGGGTATTTCTGTTCCTTCAACATTAATATGCGATACAACCTCATTTGTTTCAAACAGGCCACTTTCATCAACCAGGTTATAAAAAGTATATGTTAAATTCTGAAGATTGCTGTAATAATCTGCAATAACATCCGAACCACTCCAGGGTAATTTATCATTATCTTCATATTTATATTCACCGTCAGCAGTATAAAAATCATCTTCAGTCCAGTTTAACCTTTCCTCCGAGATTGCAGGCGCTTCATTTCTGGTAAGTTTTAAAATTTTTTCATTATGATCCAGCGTCATCAACCGGTCACTTTTTTCAATTATTGTCGCTTCACCCTTAAGACTTCCTGCAGGAAGTAAAAATATAAGTTTATTCTCATTTTTACTGAATATCCAGTTGCCGTCCCGTGTAGTGGTAACTCCATCATCTTCTTCTATTGTAGTAAATACATCAGGGAGCTTAAATATCAATGTTTTTTTTCCGAACTCAACCGGAAGATTCCAACTGCCTTCTATCCCCGACTCCTGATTGTTGGAAATAATTGTTTTCCGGTTCAGGCGTTGAAGATAAAGCACCATGTCACTCCCTGACAATCGAAAATCATTATCCGTTCCTTTTATTTCATAAGAGCCGCTAAGTTCTTTAAACACAGAATTTATGTTAACAGTCCCATTCGAATAAGACCACTCTCCAATATTTTCACCATTCATCAGAAACTTACCGTCCTGGTCAAAATTCAGAGTTGCATATATGTCTTGTATTTTATTATCATGTCCTGCTTTTTTCAACAGCCATAATCCCTCTATCCCTTCAGGTAAAACGTTGAAGGAAAACATGAATACAGCCAGAATGCTAATAATCAACCCTCTCATAATCTGTTTTTATGTTTTAATACTATGGTTTCTCTGCCCGAAAATCAAGAAATTAACAGTACTTCATCTTACTGGTTATACTGTATGCTTTTAAAGATAATAATAGCACAATAAATTAAAATCAACAAATGTAATTTTTTAAGTACTGAATGCTTTTGCAGTCCCTTCATTATACGAAGATTACTAATTTAAAGCTAAAGAAGCCTATCATCTTGTTTTCCTTTGTTATTGTTTTGGTTATTCCCCTTCCAATGATGAAACCGGCCCTGTATAAGCAACCCGGACATTTCAGTGAAAATGATAAAACATCAGAAAAACACTCTTTCCGGTATTGTCTGATTTGTATGACAATAAAAACCGCCTATTTCATCACAATAAAAGTAATCGTTAACAATAACATTTATCAAAAATATTTGAATTCGCAGCAATCTGTCTTGAAAAAGACGGCTCTGAATAGTAATACGCTAAATAAAAAATGCGGGAGTCCTGTAAAACTCCCGCATTATGCCTTAAGAATAATGCTGTAACTTATCTAATACACAATATTAATATTATGAGGTCTTATTTTTTTATTATCTTTCTTATTTCCGATGTTTGTCCGTCATTAATAACAATAAAATATATTCCTTTTGTATATTTTGTCATATCAATTTTCACACTGCTATTTGTAGGACTGATAGTTTCCGTTTTGTTTCCGGCTACATCAAATAATGAAACAGTAATTTTTACAGACTCCTTATTATAGATTGTAAGAATATCTTTTACCGGGTTCGGATAGACAGAAATTCCTTTAATTACCTTATCATTTATTCCCGATACTGACACTGTAATGTCATCTGATGTTACCGAACATGTTCCGTTACTTATCTCTACATAAAAAACACCATCAGCCTGAGCAATAAATGTCCTGTCAGTCTCATCCTGAAGCAGGATAGTCCAGGAGCCTGAACGTTGATACCACTGATATGTATAATCGCCCGAAGCATTGGCAGTAATCGTATCTCCGTTTACGGTAACAGAGTTATCAATACCCACAAATGCATTCTGTGTCTGTGTGGACACATTACCGTTTCCGTCGTCAAATGTCCAGGTTATAACTGTAGTCCCCTCTTCAGTTATAGGGAAACTAACATCAGCCTTACCATAAAAGGTACCTTTACAATTATCAGTTGCTGTAGGACTATTTCTCAACGGATCATTAATCTGACAGTCATTATACAAATCTGGCAGGCTGGCAGCATCAGGCAGCGGAGCTTCTGTATCATCAATTAAGATTGTTTGTTCCTGTGTTGCTACATTTCCAAGATTATCGCTGTAAGTCCAGGTTACAGTATAGGTTCCTTCGCCCGTAACCGGCAATTCAGCATCTGTTACTCCGATAATTGTATCTCCGCAATTTGTAATTGCTTTCACTGTATCCAGCGAACTCACTTCACACTGAGCTGTAATAACAGGAAGCTCTTCATCAACAGGAGTTATTTCTCTTGCTATACAAGCTGTAATTATACCATTATTTACAGCCGGTGATGCACCCCATATTCCATCAAGAGTTGTCTTATGATTTATTGTTCCGGTAGCAGGATCAAACTCAAAAAATGTTCCGGTACCTGCACTTCCGCCCTTTGAACATACTCCGTACAACTTGTCGTTTGAAACAGTAAGACCTCCAACCGGTTCATATCCATCACCCGAATCACTGAAATTATGCCTGACAGTAATGGTACTACTTTGCAGATCATACTCAAATATGGTTCCCTTATCATAAGAACCTCCTGTTTTGGTTACTCCATATATTTTCCCGTTATAATAAACCAGATTTCCAACCGGATGTGAACCGTTATCCCCTGTAAAACTTGCCTGCTTAACATACATATCGCTTGAAAGCAAATAGGCAAAAACAGTTCCCAGATCATCATCACCACCATTATATGTTACACCCCAAAGGAACCCTGAGTACTCCATAAGACCGGAAATAGGCCCGTCTCCGTCATTCGTTGTACTACCAAAATTATATATAACAGAATATGTAATTTCATAAAGATCTTCACCCGGTGCTATTTTATAAATTACCCCCTTTCCGTTAGTTCCACCGCTAAAAGTAGTTCCGTAAATATTATTGTCGGATGCAAAAACAACATCACCATATGGAAATTTTCCGTTTGAACCATTAAAATCAACTATTTTTTTGTACCCCTCTCTGGACCTATGAAGAAACACAGTTCCATAATCGTCTGTTCCACCTACAAAGGTTGTTCCCATAAGATAATCCTTATCATTTAACGAAAATGAAATCAAACCTCCATACGGAACCTTACCATCTTCATCATCATAATAATTTGAAGCATCATACCCAAAATAGTGTTCTACTTTAAACACCTCTGTAACAGGATTGAACGAGAACAGGGATCCATTATTGTTATAATATCCTGACGAAGTCAGACCATAAAGTTTTCCGTCAGTGTGCCTTGCCAGCCGTCCTCTCGGATGAAAACCTGTTGCTCCTTTAAAGTCATGAGTAACAACATACTCATATGTGTTAATATCGAAGCTGAATATTGTTCCTTTATTGTACTTCCCGTTGTACCGGGTTGTTCCATAAAGTTTACCGTCTTTTTCAACAATATTACCTGAAAAACTATAATCATTCCCATCTGGGTTATTAAACACATATACTGTCTGATAAGAGTCATCTGCCGGGTCATACTCATTTATACCGTCATCATTAAAGAGATACAGCTTTCCGTTTGATGCTTCTACAACATTATTTCCTTTGACATATTTATTTGTTGCTGTACCATCTTGCATATCCAGCAGATAAAGTCGGTAAGAGTAGCCAATAATGGCATAATAACTTCCGTCAGATGTTTTTATTAACTTATCAAACTGAGTAAATTGCTCTGTCAGTTCAATTACTGTTGATAATACATCCGAAGACAAGTCATAGCTGTACAATTTCATATTCAAATTGAAATACAGTTTCGAATTATCATCTGATAAGACTATGTTAGGTTTGGGTGTTCCGGCATTAGGATCTAGTGCAGCCAGATGAGTCAGCGTCCCGGTAGAAATATTATACTTAAACAATCCGTAGTCATAATAACTATTTCTCGGCAGGTAAATCCCGTATAAATTCCCATCGTAATACAACAATGTACTAAACGGATAACAATAATCACTACCTGAAGGTGCATCGAAGTTATATATTACGGAATGAACACCATTTTCTACTTTATATATGGTACCATAGTCATTGGTTCCACCTTTTCTTGTTACTCCATAATAAATGCCATTGTCACCCAATACCATACCTCTGGGATAAGCACCTTCCGTTCCTCCCAGGTCTTTTAACTTAATAAAATAGTTTTGTGAAAGACTAATACTGTACATCGTTCCTTCATTGTTTACTCCTCCGCTACCGGTAACCCCTCTTAACGTATTATCGTCATAAAGTATGACTCCCGATACCGGATTTGTGGCATGCGAATCGTCATTGAACATGTACTCACGCGAAAACTGATTCCCTAAATCATTGGTTTTATAAATTACTCCGACATTGTCATTTCCTCCGTATTCGGTCATTCCCCACATCTCCTGAGCATCGGAGTTAAATGATAAAAAAAGAAAAAGAAAGATAGAAGTAATAAATTTTGTAAAATCTTTCATAATTAAATTTTTTGGTTAGCATTGTGTTTTGCTTAAAGATACCACTGTAAATATTTAATTATGTAAGAAACTTGAACTTGCCAGTAATTTTTTTGAATACGTAATGTTTTTTACTGAAAATGCTGTAAAAAAGAACTGAGCATCGGGACAAATCGTATACCAATGCCATAAAAACAAAACACGCCCTCTGGATAAAAAACTCAAAATCAGATTTTTCAAGGCTTTTTCCCCCGAAAACGCTATTAATCGTTTAAACTTTCTGAACTAACAATAAAGAAAAATATAACGAACAATCATGATACCTGCCGGAAACAAAATATTTATCCCGAACTTATAAAGTTCCATGCACATACTGCCTGTCAGATTGTTTCAATATAGTTTCTGGGAGTAACTCTAAAATTCACCACAAAACAACCTGACAGCCAGTATGTCAGAAATAAATAAAGAATCTGATTAGTTAAACATCATGCCAACAATCGAAGCTGATAATAACGAAGCCAGAGTTCCTGCAAGAAGAGCTCTCATTCCGAGCTGAGACAACAATACTCGTTTTCCCGGTGCAAGAGAACCGATACCACCGATCTGGATACCGATTGAAGCAAAGTTTGCAAACCCGCACAAAACATAAGTTGCCATAATAACTGACTTTTGCGAAGCAAATGCACCAGCAGCTTTCAAATCCGCCAGACTTACATAGCCTATAAATTCAGTCATAATTAATTTCTCCCCGAGCACCCTGCCTAAAAGGTCAATATCCTGAGCCGGAACACCTATCAGCCACATGAAAGGAGAAAATACATATCCCAGAATGAATTGAAGCGACAGTTCCTTGTACTGGCCGTTAGTCAAATCCGAAATAAGGTTGTTCAGATAAGTAAATTCACCGGCTTTCATAAATATGAAATTCACCATAGCTATAAAAGCTATAAAAACAAGCAACATAGCACCTACGTTCACTGCCAGCTTCAGCCCTTGTGTAGTACCGTTAGATATTGCGTCGAGAACGTTCTTTCCAATTTTCTCCTTCGAAACCTCAACATCATTATCTATCTTTTCTGTCTGAGGAAGAAGTACTTTTGACACAACAATTACCCCCGGAGCTGCAAGTATGGATGCCGCAAGAAGGTGTTTTGCATAAAGTAATTCCTGAACAGGATCACCGCCGCCAAGGATCTTAATGTAAACAGCAAGCACACCTCCTGCCAGAGTTGCCATTCCTCCCGACATCACAAGAAGCATCTCCGAACGGTTCATCTTATCCAGATATGCCTTTATCATCAGCGGGCTTTCGGTCTGCCCCAGAAAGATATTACCTGCAACCGACAAACTCTCTGCTCCTGAAATGCGAAGCAGCTTGGTCATCAGTAATGCCATGTAATAAACCACCTTTTGAATAATTCCGAAATAAAACAGAACACTTGTCAATGCCGAGAAAAAGATAATGGTAGGCAAAATTGTTACTGCAAAATTCAGCATTCCCACCTCTATCTTGCCGGTTACCATACTCTTAAATAAAAATTCAGTACCGGCGTTGGTAAATGAAAGGATTTTCACAAAGACCTTTCCTATCATTTCAAAAAAGTCCTGAACCAATGGCACATAAAGAATGCTTACTGCAAAAATCACCTGAGTAGTGAGTCCTATACCAACAACCCTCCAGTCGATGGCTTTCCGGTTTGTACTAAACAACCAGGCAATAAAAATTACAAATGCCATTCCAATAAATCCTCTGAAAATTGACATTAAATCAAAAACAGGCTTTACAGGATCTAAAACCAGTAACGTCGGCGACTGCGCACATGCGTCACCCAAAAAAGAAGAGGCCAGCATTAATGCAAGCCCAGCAGCTATAACTTTTCTCATAAAATTTGAATTTCAGGTTATATTTAATCACCAGGGTTTTCCCTTGCTTTTATTTCATCTCTGATTTTCGATGCTGTTTCATAATCTTCACGTTTCACTGCATCATCCAGCATCTTTTTTAATTCTTCTACAGATTTATCTTCAAACTCTTTAGCCTGACTTTCTTTAGTACTGTTATCTATCTCAAACGAATCCTCCTCACCCTCAAAATCCAGAACAATACCGGCTTTATCCATTATTTCATCATATGTATATATAGGACAGTTGAACCTTAATGCAAGTGCAACCGCATCCGATGTTCGGGAATCGATATGCAAAGTTTCTGACTCCCTCTTACATATTAATTCGGAATAAAAAATTCCCTCCTCAAGCTTATATATTATCACCTCAACAATATCTATATTAAAAGCCTTGGCAAAATTCATAAAAAGATCATGAGTTAATGGCCTGGGCGGAGTAAGCCCTTCGAGTTTGATGGCAATTGATTGTGCCTCGACTCCTCCTATTATAATAGGAATTCTTCTTTCCCCGTTTTCTTCGGCCAGCACTAGTGCATATGCACCGGTTTGGGTCTGACTGTATGATAAACCTAATATATTTAGTTTAACCCTTTTTTTATTCATAATTACTTCAGGCCTTTCCTTTCTTGTTTACTTACAAGCTCTTAGCTCAACACCTAGGTGTAAACCACCGCATTTTAAGGTAAAAACAAATATATAACAATTCCTTTTCTTTTTATGATAAAACATTGAAAAATAAAAATTTTGCAGGGATGTTATTTTTTTATACTTTTGCACTCCAATGATTTCCGCGGGGTAGGAAAAAGTGGCTGACAAAAGTGTTGACGCCCACCTCCGGGAAGTAACCTTAAAATGGTATAATAATTATGTACGCAATTGTAGATATTGCAGGACAGCAATTTAAAGTTGAAAAAGATAAGAAGATCTATGTTCACCGTTTAAAAGCAAACGAAGGTGATGCAGTTGAGTTTGACAAAGTACTTTTGATCGACAACGACGGTAAAGATGTAAAAATCGGGGCACCTGTTATCAAAGGAGCCAAAGTTACCGCTAAAGTACTCTCTCACGTGAAAGGCGATAAAGTTATCGTTTTCAAGAAAAAGAGAAGAAAAGGATACAAAGTGAAAAACGGACATCGTCAGTTGTTTACTCAAATCCAGATTGAAAACATTGAAGGTTGATAACAAAAAAATTCAGATAAAATGGCACATAAGAAAGGCGTCGGTAGTTCGAAAAACGGTAGAGAGTCGGAAAGTAAACGACTCGGAGTAAAAATATTTGGCGGTCAGATAGCCAAAGCCGGAAATATTATTGTTCGTCAGCGTGGTACTCAACACCACCCGGGTGAGAATGTAGGAATGGGAAAAGATCATACCCTGTTTGCTCTCATCGACGGAACAGTAGAGTTCAGAAAGAGAAGAAATAATAAATCTTATGTTTCTGTAAAGCCTGTAACTGCAGAATAAGATTTTAAAAACGTATTGAAAATCTCCTGTTTTTATTACTTTCGTAATAATTTCAGGAGATTTTTTTTATCGCTTCCAAAAAACAAAACTATGTTAACATTAAAATTCATCCAGGAAAACAAAGAAGAGGTCGTTGAACGATTGAAAAAGAAGAACTTTGATGCCTCTAAAATAGTGGATAAAATACTTGAACTTAATGAAAAAAGGCGTGAACTGCTGAAAAAAGCCGAATCGGCACAGGCAGAGATGAACTCGCTTTCGAAAGAAATAGGCGCACTGTACAAAGCAGGGAAAGCTGATGAGGCAAACAAAGCAAAATCGAGAACATCAGACCTAAAAAACCAGATAAAAGAATTCAACTCGCAGCTCGAAGATGTGGAAAAAGAGCTTCACGAAGAGCTTGTACTTCTTCCTAACCTGCCGCACGATTCAGTACCCGAAGGTAACGGTGCTGACGATAATGTTGTGGTGAAAGAAGGCGGTACGGTTCCCAAACTCGACAGCTCGGCTGTTCCGCACTGGGATCTGATAAAAAAATACGACCTTATTGATTTTGACCTAGGAATTAAAATTACCGGTGCAGGTTTTCCTGTGTACAAAGGCAAAGGAGCAAAACTTCAGCGTGCTCTTATCAATTTTTTCCTCGATGAGGCGGAAAAAGCTGGATTCAAAGAAGTTCTTCCTCCGCTGGTAGTTAACGAAGATTCGGGTTTTGGCACAGGACAACTCCCCGATAAGGAAGGTCAAATGTACCACGTAACTGCCGATAATCTCTACCTCATACCTACGGCAGAAGTACCGGTAACCAATTTGTACCGTAATGTTATTTTAAAAGCATCTGATTTTCCGGTTAAGAACTGTGCTTATTCTGCCTGTTTCAGACGTGAAGCCGGATCATGGGGTAAAGATGTAAGAGGCCTGAATCGCCTGCATCAGTTCGATAAGGTTGAGATAGTACAGATTGCACATCCCGACAAATCGTATGAAGCACTTGATGAAATGGTGGCACACGTACAAACACTGGTTGAAAAACTTGAACTTCCCTGGCGTATCGTTAAACTTTGTGGTGGTGACATGAGCTTTACTTCCGCACTCACTTATGATTTTGAGGTTTACTCTGCAGCACAGGAACGCTGGCTTGAGGTTAGTTCTGTATCGAACTTCGAAAACTACCAGAGTAACAGGTTAAAACTTCGATATAAAGAAGATGGTGAGAAGCAGACAAAGCTGGCACATACCCTGAACGGAAGTGCCCTTGCTTTACCACGCATTGTTGCCGCATTGCTTGAAAACAACCAAACACCTGACGGAATAAAAATACCTGAAGCACTGGTTCCTTATACAAGATTTGATATTATTAACTAAAATAACTCACCGGATGACTCGGATTCACCCGGTGAGCCCCAATGAATATGTACATCTTCAACACAACATTCGCAGTTCAGAACGACAGCCGCAAAGAGTGGGAAGAGTGGATGCAGAAAACGTACCTGCCCACATTCAGGGACATATTACCCGATGTAAGCTACGACTTGATGGAGTTAATGTCGTTCAGGGAGGATGATTCCACAAATTTCTCCTGTCAGTGGCGTTGCAACAATCCCGACGAACTTGAAATAATTAATAAGTACTCCTCAGTTCTGCTTAATAACCTGAATGAAACAATGGGAGAAAAGTGCCTGCACTTCAGTTCTGTACTAAAAGAACATAACTTTTGAATGACGGACGCATCATATTAGGTATAGACCCGGGTACAACAGTTATGGGATATGGCATTATTACTGTTAAGGGAAATAGTGCCAAGATGATTGCAATGGGAGTTCTGGAACTGCATAAATACTCCGACCACTACCTGAAACTTCGAAAAATATTTGAACGGGTAATTCAGCTTATTGAAACCTACCATCCCGATGAACTGGCCATTGAGGCTCCATTCTACGGAAAGAACGTTCAGTCGATGCTGAAGCTGGGTAGAGCACAGGGGGTGGCTATGGCTGCTGCTCTTTCCCGTGCAATACCAATTTTTGAGTATGCTCCGTTAAGAATAAAGCAGGCCATTACCGGCCGTGGCAATGCTTCAAAAGAACAGGTAGCCCTGCTGCTGAAGCATCTTCTGAATATTGATGAAATACCTAAATACCTTGATGCAACCGACGGACTTGCCGCTGCATACTGCCACTTTCTTCAAAACCAGAAAATACAGAACCGCAGCAGTGTGAAAAGCTGGAAAGAGTTCATAAACAAAAATCCGGGAAGAGTGAAAAAATAAAAGAGGATGTCCAAAAAATCGTCATTCCGAGATTTCACCCCAAATTTTTGAGGCATAATGAGAATATGACAGAATACCGGCGTCATCGCGATGAGCGAGAGCGAAGAAG
>JAADEM010000156.1 GCA_013153405.1 Chlorobiota bacterium | reverse complement strand
TTTCCTTTTGGTGACTCAACTGGGGCTCGAACCCAGGACCCCATCCTTAAAAGGGATGTGCTCTACCAGCTGAGCTATTGAGTCTCCTTTTGCTCATTTGCGGATGCAAAGGTAAATTTAATTTTTATAAAATACAAAGCCGACATGTTGAATAAGGTGAATTATTTTAAAATAATGTTTGGTTATGTAATGTTAAACCTTTGATTTCAGCATGTTATTTAAATGAAAAATTTGTAATTTTAATTTGAAATTTTAAAGAGGTTTTATGTTATGAACAGTATTATGTTCAAGTTGGTAGTTTTGTTTTTGTTTGTTGCTCAAACAGAAATGTTTAATCTTTTAGCGCAGGTGGATATGAAAAAAAATAAAGACAGAGAGTCTGTTGTTGCAGGCAGATTTTACGAAGGAGATAAAAATGCTTTAAAGGCGGAGGTGGAAAAATACCTGACACCTCAAAGTAAGAGTGATTACCTTGAGGATTTAATTGCTTTGATCGTCCCTCATGCCGGATATGTTTTTTCGGGTAAGATTGCAGGTATGGGCTATAAGGCAATTGATCCTGACAAAGAATATAAAAATGTGTTCGTCATCGGCTCAAGCCATCATGTTTGGTTTGAGGGGGCTTCTGTTTATAATCGCGGCGATTACATAACCCCGCTCGGCAGGGTAGAGGTGAACAAGGAGATAGCTGATGAGTTGATCGCCTCGTCAAAATACTTTTCTTTCAATCCCGATGCACACAGCAAAGAGCACAGTCTGGAAGTGCAGCTGCCTTTTCTGCAGGTTCAGCTGCATAAGCCCTTCAAAATTGTTCCGATAGTTTTGGGAACGCAGGATCCGTATGTTTGCAGACAGCTGGCTAAGATACTGAAGAAATATTTTGTGCCGGGTAACCTGTTTGTTATCAGTAGCGACTTTTCACATTACCCGGATTATGAAACAGCAATTGAGGTTGATAAACAGACAGCAGAAGCGATAATGTCAAATGAACCGGAAAGGTTGTTAAAGGCAGTAAAAGATATAAAGCAAAGACATGATCCGAATTTGCTTACAGGGCTTTGCGGCTGGACTTCAGTTTTAACTCTTATGTATATGACAGAAGGTGATAACAGTATTGAGTACAAACATCTTGGTTATATGAATTCGGGAGATGTGCCGTATTATGGGGATAAGAACCGGGTGGTTGGCTACAATGCAATTGCTGTGGTAAAAAAGCAAAGTGATGAAGAATTTACTTTGACCGAAGAGCAGAAAAAACTTTTGCTTGATGTGGCGCACGATGAGCTGGCAAAAGTTGTCGGAGCTAAGTCGGATATTAAGCTGCCTCCTGATGAAGTACTCGATAAAGAGGTTGGTGCTCATGCCGGTGCTTTTGTTTCGCTTTACAACCATGGTGAACTGCGTGGCTGTATTGGACAGTTTATCGGTAATAAACCTTTGTGGCGCACAGTGAGGGAGATGACGGATGCATCGGCAACAAGGGATACCCGTTTTTATCCTGTCAGGAAAGATGAGCTTAAGGATATCAAAATTGAGATATCGGTTCTGACACCGTTGAAAAAGATAAATGATATTTCGGAGATAAAATTGGGGAAACACGGTATTTATATCAAAAAAGGATATAATTCCGGCACTTTCCTGCCGCAGGTGGCAACCAAGACCGGCTGGACACTTGAGGAGTTCCTGGGACACTGTGCCCGCGATAAAGCCCACATAGGATGGGACGGCTGGAAAGATGCCGATATTTACACTTATGAAGCAATTGTATTTTCCGATGATGATTTTTAACAACCGTACTGAGGATGTCCAAAAAGTCGTCATTCTGAACGGAGTGACGGAATCTCTAGGTTTATACGCATTGAAAAACAAGAGATTGCTTCGTCGTTCCTTCTCGCAATGACGTTGTGTTTATACTTTTTGGACATCCTCAGTTAAAAATATATATTTTGGAACGACGCAAATTCATTAAAACCAATTCCATAATCTTATCAGGTGTACTAACTTTTCCGGGTGAGTTATTCCGAAGGAAAAAGGAACTGAGATTTGGATGGGTTACCGACATCCATTATGCCCGCCGTGAGCCAAAATGGAACAGGTTTTACACCGAGAGTATCGAAAAACTTCGGGAGGCAGTGGAGTTGTTCAATACACTTGACCTTGATTTTATTATTGAAACAGGTGATTTCAAGGATCAGAACGAACAGCCGGAGCATAATAAAACATTGCAGTATCTGAAAGAGGTTGAAAGTGAATTTGCAAAATACCGGGGAGACAGATTTCACGTATTCGGGAATCATGATGTCGACAGTATTTCAAAGACAGATTTTCTTAGCATTGCCGGGAATAGCGGGATTAGTAGGGATAAAACTTATTACAGTTTTGAGAAGAAAGGGTTCAGATGTATTATCCTTGATGCCTGTTTCAAAACCGATGGAACACCATACGATAACGGAAATTTTGACTGGAAAAACACAATAATTCCAGAAGCACAGTTATCCTGGCTGAAAAAAGAGTTGGGTAAAAGTAGTGGGCCTGTTCTTGTTTTTGTACATCAGCAACTTGACGGACCGGGTGACGGAGATTATTTCATAAACAACAGTGAGGAGGTAAGAAAAGTACTGGAGGATTCTGGCAATGTGCTGGCTGTTTTCCAGGGACATTACCATGAGGGCAATTACAACAAAATAAATAATATCCATTATATTACCGAGAAAGCGCTTGTGGACGGTAGCGGAGAGGAGAATAACAGTTACAGTGTTGCAACGGTTACTGTTTCAGGAGATATCAGAATTGATGGATACAGGAAAATGGAGGATTTGGAGGTGTGAAGGTTTTGTATTTGTTTCAAACCAGATATATAAATGATGTTTTTGTATTGTAGGAACACACGGCCATGTGTTCCTACTGCAATTAAGATAAAATGGAAGTTGTCAATAATGAAATAAAGGGATTCAATGTTAAAGGAAATGAGGAAGAAAAAGGCATTTCTCTCCTTCCTTTTACCTTCGGCCTGGCATCCATAACAGGTCAAGTGGCTTTGTTGCGTGAATTTATGTCATTGTTTTCGGGGCATGAGATCATTATCGGGGTATTTCTTGCTGCCTGGATGTTGTTGACAGGAGTGGGGGCTTTTGCGGGAAGAAAACTGAAAGTTATCAGCAATATTGCCTTATTGCCTGTTGTGCTGGGGGTAGCTTTTGTGTTCAGTGTTTTGGTTCTGTATCTGATGCGATCATTTTTTGTTGTTCACGGGGCAGAGCCGGAATTTATCACCCTTGTATCAATAATCGTATTTTCACTGATTCCGGTATGCCTGACAAGTGGTTACGCTTTTACACACTTTTCACAAGATGCGTTTGCCGATGAAGGAAACTGGAGCATATCGAAGGTTTATGTGTGGGAGCAGTTAGGCAGCAGTGTCGGTGGCGGGCTTCTTTATCTGATACTGGTTCAACGGCTAGACAGTATAAGGATTTTAATAGTGATAATTTCTGTTTTGTTCATCGTGTCGGTGCTTGTTTCGGCGATGACAAAAGAGAAGAAGGTTTTTTCGATAGTTGGTGTAGTAGTATTAATGGCAACACTGTTGGTAATTCCCGTTCAAAAATATCTGCGTAGTCTGGATTTAAGATCGGAAAAAATAGTTAGTATTTCAGATACTCCTTATGGGAATGTGATAGTAACAGAAAACGGCGATCAGACAAATGTTTATGAGAACGGTGACCTTCGCAGTTATACGGGAGATGTTGAGGTTGTAGAGGAGGATGTGCATTCTGTAATGCTGCGTCATCCGTCACCGCACAAAGTTCTGATGATAGGAGGTGCTTCGCCAGGGACATTCAAAGAATTTGAGAAGTACAAAGATGTGAATGTTGATTATGTAGATATTGATCCTGCGATAATTGAACTTTTAAAAAAGAGCAGGAGCCCTAATGTTAACTTTTATGTTACTGACCCTTTCAGATTTCTTAATAACACAAACAGTAAATATGACGTCATTATTTTAAACACAGGTGTTCCTCATAATTTACAGGATAACCGCTTTTACACAAAAGAGTTTTTTTCTGCAGCCCAAAGTAAGTTGAACAAAGGAGGTGTGGTCGGAGTAAAAGGACCTGAAAAACAATTCCACCACGAAAACAGCTATGTGAGATTTCTGTCAACTATTGCGTCAACCGGCAAGTCAGTATTTGAAAATTATGATGTATTCCCGGGAAATAATGTTTGGTTCATTTTTTCAGATGAAAAGATATTGCCGGTCTTTAACAGTTTCCACACTGATGTTACAGCAAAAAATATCTGGTTTAACTCTGATTATATCCTTCCTGATTTAATGGATGAAGAGAGGGAAGGATACATCAAAGAGATAAATCTTAATATGGCTGTGAACAGCAGTTTACGACCTGTTCTGCTTGAACAGAGTATTTCGGAAAAGACTAGCTACTGGCATATCGACAGGTATTTTTATCTTTATTTTATTGCCGGGATTTTTATTGCTTTATTGTTCGCCGTTAGTCGAAGAGGGAAAATAATGGCAATAGCAGGTTTTTCATTGTCGGGGGTACAGATATTGCTGATATACCTGATGCAGATAGTTGCAGGAAATATTTACGAAGTGATAGGAGTGCTTTTTGCATTGAGTATGGGCGGTATGGCTTTGGGTGGTTGGCTGCACCGGAAGTTTATTTTTGACTTTAACATTAAATCAAATATTTTTCTTTTTGCCACAGGAGTATTTATTCTTTTATTGCCTTTTGTACAGAAAGAACTTGTAACAGGCAGTTTGTGGTATTATTTGCAGGTTGCAGCTGTTTATTTTCTGGTATTGCTTTTTTCTTTTGCCGGTGGCGTTTTATTCTCGTCTGTCAGTTATGATGAAGAGGCGAGTACAGCAAAATCTGCAGGTGCCGTATATGGTGCCGACCTTTTCGGTTCATCTGCTGGAGTACTTCTCACCTCTTTGTTCTTTATCCCTGTTGCCGGAATGGAAAACACTGCTTTTTTGCTTGGTATTATCTGTGTGATTGCAGGCTTATTGCTGATAAGGAACTAATAGTGAGCGGGTGACTTGGATTGACTCGCTCACTAACTAAAAACATCTTGGAAATTGCTTGATTTGAATAGTTATTTTGATTAATTTAATGTGTTAAAAAAGATATTAAATTATCATAGGAACCTGTGTAATCCGCTTTGCCTGTCGGACAGGTCCGTGGTTAAAATTATAAGAAATGTCAACAAGGAGAAAGTTCATAAAAACAGGTTTGACCTGCGGGATGATTTTGCCGGCTATGGATATGCTTGCCGGTAATGTGTTTGATGTTATGTCTAACAGTAAAAAGAATAAAAATATGATACCTGCTAAATATTTTGTTGAGACACCTAAAGGGATAAAATGTAAGCTTTGTCCCAGTGCTTGTACCTTGAAAGAAGGTGAAGTGGGCGATTGCCGTACAAGAAAAAACATTGATGGAGTTCTTTACTCTCTGGCTTATGGTAATCCTTGTGCTCTGCACGTTGACCCGATAGAGAAAAAGCCGTTGAATCATTTTCTGCCCGGGTCGCGTTCATTCTCAATAGCCACGGCTGGATGTAACCTTGCCTGCCTGAATTGCCAGAACTGGCAGATATCACAGAAGAGTCCGGAGGAAACAAATAATTATGACCTTATGCCAGGAGGTGTTATTGATATGGCACTGGAAAAACAGTGTAAATCTATAGCTTATACCTATACCGAACCGATAGTGTATTATGAATATACATATGATACCGCGAAGCGGGCAAAAGAAAAAGGAGTCAGAAATGTTATGGTTTCTGCAGGTTATATTGAAGAGAGACCTTTAAGAGAACTTTGTCCGGTTATTGATGCTGCAAATATAGATTTAAAGAGTTTCAGTGATGAGATATACGAAACTCTTAACGGCGGTAGCTTAGATCCGATACTGAGGACACTGAAAATAATGAAAGACGAAGGTGTGTGGCTCGAGATAACCAATCTCATAGTTCCGGACTGGACTGATGATATGGACATGATAAAGCGTATGTGCGACTGGCTTTATGACAACGGTTTTGAAAATTACCCACTTCATTTCAGCCGTTTTACTCCTATGTACAAACTTAAGCGCCTGCCTGCCACTCCTGTTGATGTGCTGGACAAAGCGCATGATATTGCTAAAAATGCAGGGCTGAAGTTTGTTTACATTGGTAATGTTCCAGGACATCCTGCCCAGGATACCTATTGCCCGAAATGCGGCAAGAAACTTATCGACCGTCAGGGATACCGTATTGGTGATGTTCATATCAAAGATGGTAAATGCGAGTACTGTGGCGAGCCGATAGCGGGTGTGTGGGAGTAGTCTTTTGTTTTTGTTATATTGTTTTAAGCGAAGTGTTTGATTAATAAAACACTAATTTATGATTGCGATTTTATTCACACTCTGATGTTATAACCCAAGGGGGATAATATTGACTTGCTAATTAAAATTGTTCTGATATAATTGTATTGGACTATGTGTGGTGTTCTTTTTTGTGTGGCGTATAGTTGTGACTGTCAGGTTATTTCGGAACATTTCAAGCTCATTTCAGATAATTTGTCAAAATAAATTGGTAGGTAGGCCGTTATTTGCTTTTTTTGTGCTAATGTTTATAGTTGAAAAAGCTGTTTATCTATTGTATGAAAACATTGGTCAAAGAAATTAAGCATTTTTGTACATCTTACGTATAAGCGTTTTAAGCAATGATAAAAGTATAGTTATGAAAAATATTTATCTTCTTTTACTGTTTTATTTAATAAGCTTTGGTTTTGTTACTGCACAAAATACGTTTTATACTCTTGCAAGTGGAGACTGGGAAAATCCGGAAATATGGACACTTGATCCGGCCGGGGTTATTTATGTAAATCCAGACGGTAGATATCCCGGAGAAGACGGGGTTAAAGATGATGTGGTTATACAAACAGGTAAGGTGATAACTGTACCGGTTGCTGATGTGGCTGCAGGTGAAACACAGGTAGTGTTGAGCCTGGGAACAGTAAAAATTGAAGGTAGTTTAAAACTTCTTACTACAACCGGCCACTCTTTTGATGTTTTGCGTGGAAGTGGAAAATTGTTTCTTCAGGCTGATAATTTTCCAACGGTTACTGATGCTTCTCATTTTATAACGGCAGGTAAGGGAGAAGGAGCTGTAGTTCTCGAAGGCGATTCTTTCTCTTTTGGCAGCTCTGTTGATGAGCTGTATGATGTTGAAGTGGATATGAATTCCGGGCAGACTGTGACATTAATAGATGATCTGGCGCTTAACGGAAATCTGACAGTAACACAGGGAACATTACAGATAAATGATGACTCAAATACTACGCCATTAACATTAACTGTAAGTAAAAATGTAACCGTTGAATCACTTGGAGCTATGACTGTTGGTTCAGCCGGTGCTTTTCACTGGTTTGTTGTTAGTGGAGATTTTAAAAATTATGGAACAGTTACGTTTTCTAATTCAGCACAATATTCAGAAGCTACTAGTGGTGCTGTTAAATTGAAATTTACGGGAACATCAGATAATAATCTGGTTTGTGAAAATACAACTAATCTTTATCGTTTATTTCTTGATAAAGGAGTTGACAGAACTTTTTTGCTAAATGTGTCGGCAACCGATGTTTCTTATTTTAAACTGTATGGCCCTGTTTCAGGAACGACATCAGATGGTGCTGATGGAAGTGCGGGTTGGGAGCGCCTCCCTATAGTACTTAAACATGGAACATTAAAGCTTGGGTCAAATATATCATTGAGTTCAATGGGAGAGAACAGGGACGGTGATGCTCCTAATGAGTTTACTATTCCTGTTGGTGCCGGATTATGGATTGACGGTGCAAATGTGACAACATCAGCAAATGCAGATGGCTCTGCAGGTCATGGGATAACACTGTATGGCTTGTTGCGTATTAGTGGCGGAACACTTACTGTACCTTCGGAATCTCTTGGTATAACATATGAAACAGATGCAACAAACAGAGCATCTATTCTGAAAGTTGAAGGAGGGGATGTGTATCTAACACAGCTAATACCTGGCTCTTCGGCAACCAGATTTAATTATTTGCAGTCGGGAGGAACATTGCATTTTGACCAGACGATTTCGTCATATGTGGGTAATCCTAATTTCCAGATATCTGGAACGGAGATGGGATTTGAGATGACATCCGGAAAAATTACTTTTTCTGATGCAAATTTCTATTGGGATGGTGATTTTTACCTTGATGTACCTGATGGAAACTACAACGTAAGAGGAGGAACATTAGAGATTGCAACCATGTCCAGTACCTTTAATATACTTTCCACGGTTCCTTTATATGATCTTTCATTAATAGTGGGAAGTGGTAGTTCTTCGGTAAAAATAAGAGACAAGTACGGATATTACGGATTGAAAATATTAAATGATTTTTCAGTTGCCGGAGGAGTTCCTTTCGATGCATCAGCAAAAACATTGGAGGTAAGTGGCGATATTACCTTCTCAGGTACATTATCTAACCCGGGGGAACTTATTTTTAAAGGAAATAAAGATGCTGTATTTACTAATAATAGCGGAGGTGCCTTAACTCTCGGACGTGTTGTTGTTTACAAAGACATTGATTATAATACTGACAGTTTGTACAATGTAACACTATCAGGAACTGATAATTTTTCATTAACAGGATCGTTAGTTCTTAAAAGAGGGAACCTTGATGTGGTCGATAAGAACATACAGGTTGCCGATAGTGTAATTATAAAGGATGGTAGTCTTGCTTCATCTGGTTCAGGAGGTATTGAGTTGAATGGCTCGGTACAGCAATTTATTAAAGGTGCATTAGGCCAGGAACAGGATTTTGGACGATTGATTTTAAATAATTCATCAACAGATACTATTCAAATAGCCTTACTGAGCGATGTTAATGCAAAATCAGTTACATTTAGTACCGATCAGCAGGTAGTTTATCTTGGATCATATAATCTTACTATTGAAGAAGCTGATTATGCTTCTATTACAAACTGGGGTGTAGATAAGATGTTTATGACTGCAGGTCTGGTAGGAGACGGAGGGCTAACATTACCGGTAACTTTAAATTCTACTTATAGTGACGAATTGATTCAGATGTTTCCTGTAGGGACATATTATGATGAAACATATAGTTACAGATTTTGTGAAGTATATGCTGACGGAACGTTGAGTGATACAGGAAGTTTGAGAATGGTTCCGGTAGAGGGGTATCATCCGACAACAGAGGATACCGATGTGGCAGATCATTATTACAGAATATTTCAGGATGGATTGGATAATGTTTCAGGCTCAGACTTAACATATAAATTTATTTTTGATGGAGACTGGAGTGGATGGAGGTACGTAGGAGTGGTTTTATATAATTATGAATGGGATGAGTATGATGTGACAAAGGAGTATCCCTCAGGTAGTACAACAATTAAATTTGATTATGATGATCCTATTCCATTGAACGGGGATTACACAATAGGTTGGCGGAGAGCTTTCAGAAGAATTGATGTTTATTATAGTATAACAAGTGGAGACTGGGATGATGGTGAGACCTGGACACTGGATACAACAACGAATGATCCGGCATATGCAATACCAACATCTGCCGATATTGCTGTTATCAGAGGAACAGGTACAACTAATGATACCGTAAAAATTGTATCGGATGGTGCTGTTGCATCACAAGTGATAATTCTTGGTAAGTCAGATACCGGAATCGGAGTCGGTGATGATTCTGTTAACCCTCCTACTCTGTTTGTTAAAAGTGGAACCAGTGGACATGAAATAAACCTTATAAAAGGTAATGGAAAACTGGTATATGAAAATACTGAAACATCATGGTCTGATTTTCCGTTAATCGACGGAGATCATACTGAACTATGCAATAGCTCTGAAGCCGTTATTGAATATACCGGTTCAGGAACCGCTACACATAATATTCCTACAACATCCAATATCCCTTATTATCCGAATATGTATATTACAGGAACTGCTACAGATGTGAGGTGGGATGCTTCTGCCGACCTGTTGGTTAAAGAAAACCTTGTAGTTGATAGTGCAGGGTTTTTACTTGACGGAAATTACTCTGAAACTGTTACGGTGTTGGGGGATGTTATAATTGGAACAGGAACGTTGTCGTATAAAGCTAAGGGCATTCGTTATATGGAGGTTTACGGAGATATTGAATTTACGGATTCCGGCACTTTTCAGACTGGCTCGGATGGCGATGAGAATATGCTTTACCTGAAAGGTGGCATTAATCAGGGGGATGGAAGTATAGATTTATATACAGGAGGTTATCTTACTGTCTGTTTTACGGGAGATTCTTCTGTTACTTATACCAGCAATGGTAATGTGGCAGATTTTTACAGGTTGAAGATTGATAAGCCCGAAGGGTATAAAGTTGATTTTAATAGTGATTTTAATCTCAATATTGATCCTTCAGGCACAGACAAATCTATAGAGTTGATATCCGGAGAATGTCATCTTAATAGCAGTGGAATAGATATTGATCTTTCAACAGGAGGAAATGATTTTAAGATTCCTGAGGGAACTAAACTTACTGTGGATAATGGAGCGACAGTTAATGTGGGTGGCGGTTCCAACACAGGAATATGGCTTGAC
This sequence comes from Chlorobiota bacterium, assembly GCA_013153405.1. GTDB lineage: Bacteria > Bacteroidota > Bacteroidia > Bacteroidales > Marinilabiliaceae > JAADEM01. The sequence continues at coordinate 7,177 of JAADEM010000156.1, read as the reverse complement.
GGTTCATTGATAATAGATAATAACGGAGTGGTTAATTGTAACCAGGGAACATCAGGAAATGCTGATAACTATATTGCCTATACATCATCCGGTAGTGCTACAATCTGGCTGGGAGATGGTGCAGAGCTTAATGTTGGTTCACAAATTCGTCGATCGTTATATTCTGATGTTGGTATTCTTAATTTTACTCAAAGTACATCAGCGTGTAAAGTAACTGTAGGTGAAAATGAAGAGGGCGATGTGTCGCGCGGTATGTTTGAAATAATGGGAACCAGTTCGTTTACACAGGCCGATAATGCGAAAATTACGATAGCCCGTGGACATGGGAAAGATTATAATGCTTTGTATTTTGAACCGGAAACATATTCTTCCGGGACCGGAAGCGGTTTTGTGTTTGGTGATGGTTCAACTCCTCAAAATGATACAATAGCAGTTTATGCCGGAGAGCCTTTGATGAATATCGAAATTGATTCTGTGAGTTATGGTCCGGTAGTTTCATTAAGGATAAAACCACTTGTTGTTGAAGAAAATATTGTAACAGATGAAAATACTGAATTTGATGCCAATGGTCTTGATGTTACAATAAATGGAAGTATGCATTGCCAGGGTAACTATGTGTCCGATTACAATACAACATATTTTGAAAGTGATAATACAGATACTATCTCAGGAAATGTTACTTTTTATAACCTGGTGAAACAAACAGGTGTGGGGGATTTGTTAATTACAGATAGTATAACTGTTGAAAACAAACTGGAGTTGTTAGCCGGTGCGGTAAGCCTGGGTGGAAATACTTTAACAGTACTAGGTGATGTTACAAATGATGTTGCGGTAACAAGTACATCAGGGCAGGGAGTTCTCCTTAATGGTACTTATACTCAGGAGATCGGGGGAGCCGGCTCATATTCCGTTTTAAGTATAAATAATGGAAAAGGGGTTGTCTTGCCTACTCAATCAGGTTCCCTTGATATTTCATCCAGACTTCGTATGAATAACGGTGTTTTTGATATAGGAAGAAACTTGTTGGTTCTGGAAGAAGGAGCGTATATTGACGATATTAGCAGTTTCTCGGAAACAAATATGGTTCAAACAAACCTGTCTTTTACCGATAATGGTATTAAAAAGTATTTTCCTGAAATAACGGTTGACACAACGTTTACATATCCGATTGGCTCGCTTGGGAAATATACCCCGGTGGTTATGAATATTTCAGGGAATGATAATGCTACAGGTTCAATCAGGGTAAAAGCTGCTAATGAGCCTCATATAACAGTACCTCCGGAGCAGCAGGATAGTGTTTTGCAGTATTACTGGACTTTGGATGCTGAAGGTATTGCCGGATTTAAAGCCGATACTTACATGTATTTTTATCAGGACGATGCAATACCTGCAACTGATACAGCCGATTATTATACAGCGAAGCTGTTACTTGGAACTACAGAATGGGCGAAGTTTACTACAGATGATTTTAACGGAGGAACAAACAATTATTTGTATTTTAACATTGGAGGTTCCGATGGAACCGATGATCCGGGTATTGATGGAGACTATACTGCCGGATGTGCAATTCCAGATGATGTAGCAACATATATTACCGTTGCCGACGGAGATTGGAATGTAGCCACAAACTGGGCAGTTTATGATCCTGTAACAGGAAATGTGGGAACGGCAGGAGAAAATGTTCCGTCGAATGGTCCGAGTGGTAGTATTATATATGTGGATAATGCTTTGACAGTTCCATCTAATGGTTATAGTGCATACCGGACAATCATAAATGAATCAGGAAGTATTAATACTGGTACTACATTTGCAAATCGCCTGGGAGATGTGAGCGGTACCGGCACATTGATGCTTTCAAGCGGTGATTTGCCTGCAGGGGTATACGATGAATTCTTTTCTGAAGACGGTGGAACTCTGGAATTTGGAGGAACATCTCTCGATTATGATGTGCTAAGTGAAATAACCCAATTGAATAATCTTAAGTTTAGTGGAACGGGTACCAGAAATCTTCCAAACCTGGATGTTCAGTTACTTGGCGATTTAATAATTGATGGACCTGATGTGGTAAATTTATATGATAGAGATCTGTCGGTTAAGGGTAATATTGATTTTGCAGGAGGAACGTTTGATTCCGGTGAAGGAACCTTGTTGCTTAATGGTTCTTCTTTACAAACTATTGATGGTATTGTCGATTTTACAACTGGCGGAGGTGGTGAGTTATATAATCTGGAGGTAAACAGTACTTCAACAATAGATATCAAGAATAATATAGAAGTATCCAACTTGTTGGTTTTGACGGAAGGTGTTCTGAATACTTCGGCAGGTGGAACACTTACAATAACAAACTCTTTGGTTGATGCCGTTACGGGAGGTAAAAGTACGGCATATGTTGAAGGACCATTGAGAAAATTTGTTAATGATGGAGAATCTTTTTTGTTCCCGGTTGGTGATGCCCTTAGGTATGGAGAGATACAGGTTGATGTGGATGCATCATCTGGTGGTTATTGGGAAGCTGAATATTTTAATCATAGTCCTGCGGATGATGGTTATGATCCTACATCAGTAACAGGAGATGTGGCTTATGTTAGTCATAATGAATACTGGACAGTAAAAGCTCCGGCCGATGGATATGCTGCAAACCTGACAATGAGGTGGGATGCAAACAGCGGTGTTAATCCGAATGATGATTTCAGAGTAGTACGCTGGACTGATCTTACTACTGATGCCTGGGGTGAAGTAACAACAGGAACAGTTACCGGTGATGCTACCGGAGGCACAACAGATTTTGCATCCGATCTTACTTTTGGTTTTAGTTCTGCTGACCAGAAACATTATCTTACTTTTGGAACAATTACAATTCCGGCATATACGTGGACGGGGGGTGCTTCAACGGATTGGTTTGATACATCAAACTGGTCTGAAGGCATATTGCCGAGTGCCAGTGACAGTGTAACTGTAAGTACCGATGGTGTTACCTATTATCCAGTAATCGATAGTTCATCGGTTGTTCAGGTTAATACCCTTACTATAATATCTGGTGCAACGTTGACATTAGACCCGGGTGCGGTAATGACAGTAACGGGAGATGTGATAACAAATGATGGCCTGACAATAAATAATACGGTGGATCATCCGGCATCATTTATAGTATTGGGCAGCGTAACAGGTAATGTAACTGTAAAATGGACTTACCCTGCCGATCAGTACTGGTATATAGGCCATCCTGTAGAAGGAATAACATACTCAGATTTTGATACTCCGACAGGGGGCAGTTTTTATTTGTTTAAATATACAGGTACAGCATGGGAGCAAATAACGGCAACTGATTATGATTTTGATGCAAATCCGGTTGAAGGATATGCCTTTAAGAACACTACTGGATCAGATGTAACGATATCATATACTGGTGTGCTTCATAATTTATCGTATTCATGTGCCATAAATGGTTGGAATCTGATTGCTAATCCGTATGCTTCATATATTGATGTTGAAGACATAGGGTTTGATTATGATAACTCTCTTTCAACAATCTGGACAACTACAGACCGACAAGGAGCAACACAATATGCAGCTTATGATATAGATACAGATCTTGGAGTTTTGGGAGGAACAAGATATGTAGCTCCCGGACAGGCTATATGGTTGCGGAATTATTCTGACGGAACGTTTAGTATTGCAACCTCTACTCAGGTACATGCTCCGGAAACATTGACACAGGAGGAGTCTCAGCTAAAAGGTGCTTTGGTTTATGAGCCGGATGATGTTTTGAGATTAACGTTTGATAACGGAAATGTTTATGATGAAGTTGTGATGGCCTTCAGAAGCTATGGGACAACAGAAGAAATAAATAGTTATGATTCCGGTAAAAGATTTGGCAGCACTTCAATACCTAATGTATACACACAAAAAGGAAACTCGAAAATAGCTATCGGTATTTATCCGGAAGTTATGGATTATGATACTATTAGCCTGGGATATACCTATGGAGTATCTGGCGAATTAACAATAAAGGCTACTAATATTAATGACTTTGCTGCTTTACAAAATGTATATCTCTTAGATAAAGTAAATGGAGTAGAAGTTAATTTGAGAGAAACTCCTGAATATACATTTACGGCAGTAAGTGGGGGGGAGTCAGACAGGTTTGTACTATACTTTAATCAGGTATCTACAGGTATAAATAATAATTCTGGAGAGCCGGAATCTGTTAGGATTTACGGAACAGGTTCTGAGGCTGTTGTCGATGTTACGGAAGAAGTGTTGGCTGGTGCTTCAGGCAATGGGTTGATTAAAGTTTATAATGCTTCAGGCAATCTTTTGAAAGAGGTTAAACTAAATGAATTAAAAACCACTATAGATCTGCCTGACGGAAAGGGTATATTTATAATAGAACTTAGAGCTGGTAAGGTGTTGAAGGTTGAGAAAGTTCCTGTGCTTAATTAATTTAGTGTCAGATTAAGGTTAAAATCTTAAAACATATATTTTTCGTAAAACAAGGATGTTCTAAAAATAAACTACGAACGTCATTGCTAAAAAGAACAGCCTGTTCTGATTATTTCGGGAACGAAGCCTGCCTGAATGGATTTTTCAGGCAGGCTTCGTTGCTTTAGCTCTTCGCGATGACGATATATGTTTCGTCATACTCTCATTATGCAACAATGATTTTAGGTGATTTTTCGGGATTAAGATTTTTTGAATATTCTCTGAATTAAAGACAAATACGGGTTAGCTGTCCGGGACATATCTATTTGTAATTATTTAAATCCAGAAAGTACTTCTTGTTAAATTGACAATTATTTCATTAACCATTTGTGAATTAAAGTTAAAATATTCCATATTAATTAAGTGTTTTCATATCATTATTTTTCTATCTATAATAACTTATTGGAAAAATATAAGCATATAAAAAATCATTGTTTCTATGGGAAGTTTTAAAACATTTTATGGGGTGTTTTTGTTGGTGAATAAAGGTTGATTTTTTTATGAAAAATGAAAGAATCAGAAGAATATGTGTATTAGTCAAAATAAATACAACCTTTATCTAAATAGGCTGTTGTTTAGTCAAGGAAAGCAAAACTTTTTTTAGGTTTGCCGTATAAACATTTTACTTATTTTAAGAATGTTGAAAATTGTAGAATTATGAAATATATTTACTTTTTAGTTATTGCATTTATTTTTGCAACATTAGGTGTTGTTAGTGCCCAGACAGGACCTGGGGGAATTGGAAATTCCGAAGGTAGTAATGGACAACCCAAGAATTTAATTTGGGTAAGGGCTGATGATTTAAGTTTATCTGATGGGGATTTAGTTTCGGTATGGCCCGATAGTTCGGGGAATGGTAATGATTTGGTTTCATCTGTAAATGATACTAATGATCCTGAGTTTTATTCAAATCAGATAAATTCATTACCGATAGTCAGGTTTAGTTCTGCTTCGGGAACAGGAACTAAGTTGATAAGAAATCATTTTGATGATTTTGCTACTGATGAAATAACTACAATTATAATTTATAAGACTTCAGATAGTGGAGACGGAATGGTTTCTTATGCGATTCCTTCATTCAGTAATGAGTTTTTACTGTTTAATAATTCTAGTTTAAGGACCTATATAAAAGACAATTCTAATTATGATTCCGGAGTAGATTTGACAAGCTCTTCATTTCAGGTTGTTGTACATAAATGGAGAAGCTCAGACGGAGAGCTACATTTATTTCAGGATGGAACAGATGTCGCAAATACGACTTTTAAAACAGGTGAAATTATAGAAACAGGAGGATGTTTAGCTATTGCGGGAGAACAGGATAATCTTGACTCAGGTTATGATGTAACTCAGGCGTTTGATGGAGATATAGCTGAAATAATAATATATTCATCATACCTGAATGATGCACAGAGAACTATAATAGAGAATTATATTAATGTAAAATACGGAATTACAATATCGAATGATGTTTTTTCATCCGGAGATGCATCATATAGTTATAATGTATCCGGAGTTGGGCAGGAAGCTGATGGTAATCAACAGGAGTCATCCAGTAAAGGGTTTTATGTTGTTGCTGATGCAGGTACCCTTGATGATGGTGAATATATAATGTTTGCTCACAATAATACCTCAAACTCTGTTGTAACAACGGACTTACCTTCAGGTGTTGAGGCAAGGTGGGCGAGAGACTGGTATGTTGAAAAAACAGGAGGATTGGATGCCACAATAAAATTTGATCTTCCGGAAGGTATAGGAGGAGAGTATCCTCAGGAAATATCAAATTATGTTTTGTTATACAGAAATTCAACAACTGGTTCATATTCACAAGTAACAGCTACTGTTAATTACGGAGACGCTGATCAGGTTGCTTTTGATGTATTGGATGCAGATATTAGTAATGGTTATTATACTTTAGGTACAACAAATGAAACAGACAGTCCGCTGGAAGGAGGTCCCGGACGTACCTGGTATACATTGACTTCCGGTGATTGGAATGACTGGGAAGTATGGACTCTGGATCCTTCCGGTGCTTTACCTAAAAATCCTGACCATGAATATCCTCAAATCAGGACAGAGAGTGTGGTTGTGAAGAACGGCAAGGTGGTAAATATGAACGTAAATGATCTGCATTTAAGTTCAGTTACTGTTGATGGCACACTGGATTTGGGAACAACGACAGGACATACTTTTGATAATATAGCGGGTATTGGCATGATAAAAATGGCAGCAGATAATTTCCCTTCTTATACAGATTGCAGTGAATTTGTGGATGCAGGAAAAGATGAAGGAACTGTCGTGTTTTATGGTGATGCTGACTTTACAATAAATTCCGGTTATTCTTTTTTTAATGTAGAAGTTGATATGGTAGATACAGCAACTAATACCCTGAAAACATTAACTCTGCTTAATGACCTGCAAATAAACGGAAATCTTGTTGTTAAAAATGGAACACTTAAGATAAATGATAATTCGGCAACTACAGATTTAAATATTACGGTTAATGGAGATGTCAGTGTTAAAGAAAATGGTTTAATTCATACAGGCTCTGCCGATGCTCGTCATCAGTTTAATATTTATGGTGATTTTCACAATGAAGGAGAGGTTAAGTTTACTAACCGGACATCTGCTGATTATTCAAATGAAGCTACAGATGGTATTGTAGATGTGAATTTTTTAAATAACTCAAAAGATCAGA